>NZ_AP014509.1:1800000-2014912 GCF_000828655.1 Thermotoga caldifontis AZM44c09 | reverse complement strand
TCACTCTTCGATGTGGATCGCACCTGTGGGGCAGCTGTCGGCAGCGTCACGTGCACAGCTTTCTTCCGTTTCGGGTTGAAGAACCTTTGCCTTGCCATCGTCTGCAAGCTTGAAAACTTCGGGGCAAAGGCTCTCACAAACACCGCAACCGATGCAAGCGGCTTCGTCAACCCTGACTCTCATTCCAAACACCTCCTGTGTTCTTTGAACCTAAGTCTTATTATAGTAGAAACACAACGGAACGTAGTAAACTTCTTTGGGGAGGTGTCACCATGAAGAAGGTGGTGATTTTGTTGGTCTGTGTTCCTCTGTTCATCTTCGCTGTTTCCGCGAACGAGCGTCTGAGCTCGGCTTTAACCATTCTGAAAGAGCTGTCGAACATTCCAGACAGTGGGGCTTTCGTTGAGCTGTTGAGGCAGGCGGAAGGCATCGCCATCTTTCCGAGCCTGATCAAGGTGGGTCTCGTCATCGGTGGTCAGTACGGTGAAGGTTTCATGCTCAAGCGCAATGTTGATACTGGTAAATGGTACGGACCGGTATTTCTGAAGCTCACAGGCCTGAGTCTTGGCGCACAGGTGGGGATTCAGAACGTCGGACTGGTGCTCGTGCTGATGAACGAACAGGCTGTGAAGAATCTGGTCTCAGGCAACATAACTCTCGGCGGTAGTGTGAGCATCGCCGCAGGTCCTATGGGTAGGTCTCTCTCTGCGGAAACGGATTACAAGCTCCAGGCATCGATGTATTCTTACTCTGTGAGCAAAGGATTTTTCGCGGGTCTTTCCCTGCAAGGATCGATCGTTCAGGTTGATAACGACGCCAACAAAGAATACTACGGTTCACTTTTGACCAGTGAAGAAATGCTGAAACGCGAGCCCGGGACGAAGGAAGCCATAGAACTGGTCAAGTTCCTCAACAGCTTGATTTACCTGCAACCTGGTGAATGACAGGATCTCGATCGGGAGGAATTGAGAGTTTGTTCCAGCTGGTTAGCGATTTCGAACCCACCGGTGATCAACCGCAGGCCATAGAAAAACTCGTGGAAGGCGTCCTCAAAGGTTACAGGTTCCAGACGCTCATAGGTGTGACTGGCAGCGGCAAGACGTTCACGATGGCCAACGTGATCGCGCGCCTGAACAGGCCGGCACTGGTCATCTCGCCGAACAAGACTCTTGCCGCGCAGCTTTACGGTGAGTTCAAGTCGTTCTTTCCTAAGAACAAAGTCGAGTATTTCATCAGTTACTACGATTATTACCAGCCGGAGGCGTACGTGCCCTCGAAGGACCTCTACATAGAAAAGAACGCAGACATCAACGACGTTCTTGTGCGCATGAGGATGTCCACGTTCAAATCCGTGAGAACGCGCAGGGACGTCGTCGTGGTGGCGAGCGTTTCCTGCATCTACGCCTCAGGCGATCCCACGGATTTCGACACGATGAACATCCAGCTGCACGTTGGTCAGAGGATCGAACCGTACGAAGTGGCACAGAAACTCGCGAGGATAGGTTACTCGAGGAGCAACGAGATCACTCTCAAAGGTTGTTTCAGGCTCGCGGGAGACGTGCTGGAGATATACCCAACTTACCAGGACGAGGCGATCCGCGTCGAGTTCTTCGGCTCCGTGGTGGAAAGGATAGAATCCTTCGACAAGCTGAACAGGACAACCATAGAGGATTATCAAAAGATCACGATCTACCCGGCTGTGGAGTTCATAACCACCGAGGAGAAACTCAGGCGCGCCATCGAATCGATCAAAGAAGAACTGCAGCAGAGGCTTGAAGAACTGAAAAAGCAGGGAAAGCTTCTGGAGATGCAAAGGCTCCAGCAGAGAACGATGCATGATTTAGAATTGCTGATGTCCGTAGGACACTGTCCAGGCATAGAGAACTACTCGCGGCACTTCGATGGACGTAGGCCGGGTGAGCCACCCTACACGCTCCTGGATTATTTTGACAAAGATTTCATCGTTTTCATAGACGAATCACACATCGCGGTACCGCAACTGAGGGCCATGTGGCGCGGGGAGTTCTCTCGAAAGAAGAATCTCGTGGACTACGGCTTTAGACTCCCTTCCGCTTACGACAACAGACCACTCACCTTCGAGGAGTTTCTGAAAAAGGTACCGCAGATCATCTTCGTCTCGGCGACGCCAGGACCTTTCGAGCTGCAGGTGAGCGAACAGGTTGTCGAGCAGCTGATCAGGCCAACGGGTCTCGTCGATCCGGAGGTCGAGGTGAGACCCACCAAGGGACAGATAGACGATCTCGTCTTCGAGATCAAGAAGGTCGTCGAGAGGGGTGAAAGGGCACTCGTGACCGTGCTCACGAAGAAAACGGCCGAAAGGCTCAGCGAGTATCTGACCGAACTTGGTATCAGATCGCTCTACATACATTCAGAACTGGACGCGATCGAGAGGATTGAAGTTCTCAAGAAACTGAGGCGGGGAGATGTGGATGTCGTCGTTGGAATCAACCTTCTCAGGGAGGGACTGGATCTTCCTGAGGTGTCTCTCGTGGCCATCCTGGATTCGGATAAGGAAGGTTTCTTGAGATCGGAAACCACGCTCATACAGATCATGGGCAGGGTGGCGAGGAACCTCAACGGTAAGGTGCTCATGTATGCAGACCGTGTCACGCCAGCGATGCAGAGAGCGATAGAAGAAACTAACAGGAGGAGACAGATTCAGATCGAGTACAACAAAAAGCACAACATAACTCCAAAGCCGATCATAAAGCCGCTGCAGATAGAAATATTCGAAAAGTTCATGGACGAGAAGCCCAAACTGGAGTACCTCGATCTCGTGAAGGATCTGAGTCTGGAAGAACGCATAGCGGTTCTGGAAGAAGAGATGTACAGGGCCGCGAGCGAGCTGAGGTACGAGGATGCTGCCGTGCTGAGGGACGAAATTTTCAGACTGCGGGAGGAGTTGAGGAAGAATGAAACCCATCTGTGAAGCTGCCAGAAAAGCTGGAGAAATCGCCATGGAGTTTTTCGAGAAAGAACTCTCGATAAAAACGAAGAGTATGAGGGCAGACGTTGTGACTCAGGCGGATGTGGAGTGTCAGAGGGTCATAGTCGAGGTCCTGAAGGCCCATTATCCGGGTGCGATCTTCGTTCTGGAAGAAGGTTTTGAAGGGGGAAAGATACCTCACGGTGAGACTGTTTTCGTTGTGGATCCCATAGATGGAACACTGAACTATTCGCATTCTTTGCCTTACTTTGCGGTGAGTATAGCCAGGATGAGTCACGGAAGGATCGTCGAAGGAGCAGTCTACTTACCTTTCAGTGACGAAATGTTCTACGCAGAGGAAGGAAAGGGCGCATACCTGAACGGAAGACGCATCGTGAACGACAAGAAACCGAGCATGGATAGAGCCCTCCTGGTGACCGGCTGGCCGTACGATGAGGGCAAGATGGACTGGGCGTTGAGGAGTGTGGAGAAACTCAGCAAATTGTGTCAGGAGGTCAGGATCATAGGTTCGTCCGCCTTGGAACTCTGTTACCTTGCGTGTGGTAGGTTCGATGGTTACTGGGAGATCGCCCTGAAACCGTGGGATGTTGCCGCTGGCGTTCTGATCGCACGTGAAGCTGGGGTCGTCGTGGGAGGATTGAACGGGGAATTCGATCTCGAGAGTGGAGAAATAGTTGCAGCGACGTCCACACTGTTCGAGCAGTTGAGATCTGCTCTGATCGAGCTGTGAGACCGAAAATCGTTGTTGAAGGAACCGTTGGAGCTGGCAAGACCACCTTCATCGAGGTCGTTTCGAAAAGACTCGGTCTGAAACCTCTCTTCGAGCTTACAGATGAAAAGCTGGTTGATCTTCTCGCGTGCTTCTACGCGGACCCTGCGAAGTGGGGTTTTCACCTACAGATCTATTTTCTCACGAAAAGATTCCAGCAGATGGAACTGGCGAAGCAGATCGGAGATGTCGTCATGGACAGGAGTATATTCTGCGATCACATCTTCCCCACAGTGCTTTTGAAGAGAAAGCAGATGAACCAGCTCGAGTACGAGATATACAGAGAAGTTCACCGGGAGTTTTTGAAGTATTCTGTCCCACCTTCCTTGATGGTTTATCTGCGCTGCTCGACTCGGACAGCGATAGAAAGGATCAAGAAGAGGGGGCGTGAGTGGGAACTCGCGATCGACGAGGATTACTGGTATAGCCTGAACGAGGAGTACGAAAGGTACTTTTCGGATTACGATCTGTCGAGTCTGCTGATCATCGATTCAGATTCCATGGGCGAAGATTTCTTGGGTGCTGAAGAGGCTGTAATCTTCGCCTTGGAAGCAAAAGAAAAGGGAGTCTGGCTGTACGATGGGAACGAGATCAAAAGGAGGAATCGATGTGCTTGAAATCGTAGTCGAAGGAACGGTGGGAGCCGGTAAGACTGCGCTCGTTGAGATACTCGAAAAGGAATGGGGTATGAAGGGTTTCTACGAGATGAACGACGAGCTGGCCGATCAACTGCTGGAGAGGTACTATTCCGACCGACACAGATGGTGTCTCACCATGGAACTCTACTTTTTGCACAAAAGGTTCCTTCAGCTCCAGCAGGCGAACCGGACCGAGCGGGCGGTCATGGATCGATCGATGATAGGGGACTTCGTCTTCGTGAGGATGCAGAGGCACATGGGTTTCCTCCAGCCACTGGAATACACCATCTACGAGCAATTCTACCGGACCATGTCCGCGATTTCACCGCGACCGAAGCTGCTCGTGTACATCAAATGCAGCGTTGAAACGGCTGTGAAACGCATCAGAAAGAGAGGTCGACCGTACGAGCTGAACGTTGAAGAACAGTATTGGGAACAACTGGTGAAGTTTTACGATGAAACCTTCTTCGATGGCCTGACAGGAAATGTGCTCATCATAAATGGTGACGAACTGGATTTCATTGAAAACGACCATCACAAGCTACTCGTGCTCGAAGCCGTTCGGGAAAGTCTGAAGAACGAAGGCGTGCACTGGCTGGACAGCGGGGGACTCAGGGTTCTGGAGAACTGGTATAATAAAGTTTAGCTGGGTTTGAGGTGTGATCGGTTTGGAAAAGGAAAAGTGGGTCATCGTTGGTGAAACGCTGAGGAAAGCGCGCGAAGCGCTTGGTTTAACGCTTGAACAGCTGTCACAGAAGACAGACATTCCCGTGTGGAAACTCAGATTGATAGAAGAAGGGCAGTTCGACAGGGTGGACGCACCCTTTTACGTCAGGCATTACATAAGGCTGTGTGCCCAGCAACTTGGTTTGGATGCGGATCAACTCATAGGTGCAGAAGATCTGTCGAAGGAACACGTTGAACCGGAATCCAGACGGAAGGAACGTTCCACGGCTGGGTTCCTCAACACATTGATGATGGTCGTTTGCCTCATCGCTCTGGTGATGTTCATCTATTCTGCTGTTAGGTTTTTCGGTGTGCTGAACCAGCCGAGTGCAAAGCTCGTGAACACTGGAAATCAGGCGATTTTGCTGGACGGAAAACCCGTTGTGCCCGGTGAATCGGTCCTGCTGAAGGTTGGCAGCAGGTACAAGGTGGAGAACAACAAGGGTGGTTGCACGATAGTTACGATGAACAGACGGTGGGTGATAAGGGTCGAAAACTTCGAGGTGGTCCTGTGGGAGAGGTGAAGCAGCCCGAGCTGGTGAACCTCGTTATATTCATGTTCTCACAGTACGTGGACTACTGGGTGGAGGCTTTGAGACCCGAGCTCGAGCTGGCGTTTGGGAAAATAGATTACATTTCGAAGAAATTGCCGTTCAGCATCTACACGAGCTACTACGACACGGAGCTGGGTTCGGATCTCTGGGGTGTGCTGATGAGCTTCGAGGAGCTGATCCATCCGTCGTTGCTCGCGGATGTCAAGATGTACACGAACGAACTGGAGAAGAAGTACAGCGTTGAAGGAAAACGGAAATTCAATCTCGATCCGGGGTACGTGCACCATTCGAACTTCGTTCTCGCTTCAACGAAATCCTGGGGAAACAGGGTGTATTTGAAAAACGGTATCTACGCTGAGGTGACCTTGCTGTATCTGTCTGGAGAGTTCAAGCACTGGGAATTCACTTATCAGAACTACAGGGATGAGGAGTACAAGCAGGAACTGAAGAAGATCAGAGACCTTTACATGAAGAAAAGGAAGCGTTTCTTGAAGGGTGAGATCGATGAGAATAGGAATAAAGGTTTTGGGTTGTCCGAAGAACGAGGCAGATTGCGATGTCCTGGAGGCGATCCTTCGGGGCAAGGGCCATGAAATAGTCAGCACTGTTGACGAAGCGGACGTCGTGATCTTAGATACATGTTGTTTCATAGAGGATGCGAAGAAGGAATCGATAGATGAGATCCTTGATTTCATAGAGTACAAAAAAAGAAAACCTTTCTTCCTCTGCGTGAAGGGTTGCCTCGTACAGCGGTACGCACGCCAGCTCGTTGAAGAACTCCCCGAGGTGGACGCCTGGTACGGTGTAGTTTCACCCCAGCGCATCGCCGAGGCCCTCGAACAGGGAGTCACCTATCTGGTGGGAGAACCCGAGGCGGTCTACGATTGTGCTCCACGTTCGAAGTTCGGCAGCTACGCTTATGTCAAGATCGCCGATGGTTGTGACAGGAGCTGCACTTTCTGCGCGATCCCTTCGTTCAAGGGCGGGTTCAGAAGTCGCAGTGTCGAAAGTATAGAAGCGGAAGTACGGGAATTGGTGAAAGGAAACGTCAAAGAGATCGTTCTCGTCGCTCAGGATACAACCGCCTATGGTGTCGATCTGTACGGCAGACCTTCCCTGCCTCGCCTTCTGAAGACTCTCGACAACATCGAGGGTGATTTTCGCATTAGGGTCATGTACATGCACCCAGACCATTTCGATGAAGAGATACTCGACACTTTCTGCAACACACAGAAGGTTCTGCATTATTTCGATCTACCCGTTCAGCACGGAAGCGATGAGATACTCGCAAAGATGGGGAGGATCAGAAAGAGTGACCAACTTCTAAACCTGATTTCTTCGATACGCAGAGTTCTACCCGATGCGGCGATAAGATCGAGCGTCATCGTCGGATTCCCGGGAGAGAAGGAGAAAAACTTCGAAGAACTTCTGGATTTCCTGAAAGCGGCGAAATTCGAAAGGCTCGGATGCTTCACCTACTCAGATGAAGAGGGAACTTCAGCGAGCAGAATGAATGAGAAGGTCGATGAAGAGATCGCGAAAGAGAGGCTGGAAGAAGTTCTTTCGCTTCAGTCGGAGTTGGCGAAAGAGAGCCTGTCCAGGTTCGTCAACAAAGAACTCGAGGTTCTCGTGGAGAAAGCGGCCAGGAACCACTACATAGCCAGATCTCACCTCGATGCACCGGAGGTGGACGGGATAGTCAAAGTTCGCAAAAGCAAGAGACTGAGTCTGAGATCTTACCATCGCGTCAGAGTGATCGACACCGATGGTTTCGATTTCGAGGGGGTAGCACTATGAACGTGCCGAACATCGTCACACTCTCGAGGCTCGTACTGACTGTACCCGTTTTCCTTGCGATCCAAGCGGGTGCGTGGAAGTTAGCACTGTTTTTCTTCGCACTGGGTGCCCTGACCGATTATCTCGACGGACTGCTCGCGAGAAAGTTGAACCAGGTGACCAACCTTGGCAAGGTGATCGATCAGATCGTGGACAAGGTTTTCGTCAATTCCACACTGATAGCACTGATACCTTTCGTTCCTGCCTGGCTGGTGGCGTTCATCGTGGCGAGGGACACGCTCGTGAGTGCGGTCAGAATCCTGGCGGCCGGTAAAGGAACGATCGTGCAGGCGAACGTGTACGGGAAGGTGAAAACCGTTGTTCAGATGACACTCATAGTCGCGGTTCTTCTGTTCAGAAGCTTCTCCGTTTCTGCGATCGTGGTGGAAGTGATATTGATCTATCTGTGTGCGTTCTTCACGATGTTGTCGGCCATCGTCTATCTTTACCAGAACAGGAAAATGCTGGGGGGATGAAACGTGCGAACCTTCATCGCGATCGACGTGAACGACGCTGTGAGGGATGTGTCTCAGCAGGTCATCGAGAAGCTCATGAGGAGAGGATTCAAAGCGAACTGGGTCAGCAGGGAGAACGTCCATCTGACTCTGTTCTTCCTCGGGGAAGTGGATCCGAAGAGGATCGATCAGGTCGCTGAACACATCTCCCACAGAATTCGAGGTTTTCCTTCTTTTTCTTTCGTCGTCGAGAAGGTTGGATACTTCGCCCGGAACAACCAGCCCAGGGTGATCTGGCTCGGTGTGAAGGCGAACCAGCTCCTGTACAAACTCTACGAGGAGACGAAAGCTGAGCTCGTCAAGCACAACTTCAGTTTTGAGGAGAAGTTCTCACCCCACATAACCATCGGCAGAATCAAGGATTTTCCACCAGCCTGGCAACCGCTCGTGGAGGACATAACCTACGATCCGATAATCGTCGCTGTGGATCGGATCGTTGTGTACTCATCGACGCTGACACCCTCAGGCTCGATCTACCGAAAGGTTTACGAATGCCTTTTCGAAGGAGGTCTGATCAAGCATGGCTGAGAAGGAACAGAAAGAGAAGCTCGAGGTTCTTGAGAAGGCTATCAAGAAAATCGAAAGCAACTACGGTAAAGGTTCGATCATGATACTGGGAGAAGAGGCGCAGGTTGCTCCTGTGGAGGTCATATCCACCGGCTCACTCGCGCTGGACATAGCAACCGGTGTGGGAGGCTATCCCAGGGGAAGGATCATAGAGATCTTCGGACCGGAAGCCAGCGGTAAGACCACTCTCGCGCTTCACGCCATAGCCGAGGCACAGAAGGCCGGAGGCGTCGCTGCAATAATAGACGCAGAACACGCCCTCGATCCGCTCTACGCCAAAGCGCTCGGGGTGGACCTGAAACGTCTGCTCATCTCCCAGCCGGATTACGGTGAGCAGGCTCTCGAGATCGTCGATGAACTTGTGAGAAGCAATGCGGTCGATCTGATCGTCGTCGACTCCGTGGCGGCTTTAGTTCCCCGTTCCGAAATCGAAGGCAGCATGGGTGAGATGCAGGTTGGTCTCCAGGCCCGTTTGATGTCTCAGGCTTTGAGGAAGATCGCCGGCAGCGTGAGCAAATCCAAAGCCGTCGTGATCTTCACGAACCAGATAAGGATGAGGATCGGGGTGATGTTCGCCAACCCCGAAACCACCACGGGAGGCCTCGCGCTGAAATTCTACGCGACCATGAGGATCGAAGTCAGAAAGGCTGACACGATCAAGGACGCGACGGAATCGATCGGCATCACAGTTACGGCGAAGGTGGTCAAGAACAAGGTGGCCCCACCGTTCAAAAAGGCCGATCTGGACATCATATTCGGCAAAGGGATCGTGAGGGAGAACGAGCTGTTCAATTTGGGTGTGGCCGAGGAAATCATACAGAAGAAAGGAAGCTGGTTCTTCTACGTCGCGGATGATGGAAAAGAATACACGCTCGGACAGGGTAAGAGCAACGTTGTGCTCTTCCTCGCCCAGAATACAGACATCGCCATGGAGATAGAGAGGAAGATAAGGCAGAAGTACAATTTGCCGATGGGTGAAAGAAATGCAGCTAAATGACGCGCTGAAATATGCGAAAAGATTGCTGAAGTTCAGAGTGAGATCCCGGGCTGAGATCAGAGACAGGCTCTCGATGAAGGGCTTCGATCCAGAAACGATCGAAGCCGTGATAGATCGTCTTGAAAAATCGGGTTTCCTCGACGATGAGAAGTTCGCTTATCTCTACGCCAGCGATATGCTCGCCGTTCACGGTTATGGACCTGTCAGGATAAAGATGAAGTTGAAGCAGCTCAAGGTGGACGGTGAGATCATCGATAGGGTGCTGGAAAGGGTCATGCAGGAAACGGACGTAAGGCAAGTGATGAAGAAACTTCTTGAAAGTCGAAAACTCTCCGGCCATGAAGCGAGAGAATTTCTCTTTCGCCGGGGTTTCACAACGAAAGAAATAGATTTGCTCGAAGAAGGAGGTGCTGAGACATGACGCTGGTTGTTGCTGTGATCTGTGCATTTGCAGGTCTGTTCTTCGGATATTTGATAGCGAAATCGAACATAGAAAAGGCCTACAGGCGTGCGCAGAAGGACGCCGAGAGCATCATCAAGAAGGCGGAACAGGAGATAGCTGAGATGAAGAGGAAAGCGATCATCGAGGCGAGGGAAGAGGCGCACAGACTGAAAGAAGAGATCGAATCAGACCTGCGAAAAAAAGAACAGGAAATAAGAGCGATAGAAGAAAGGCTTTTGAAAAGGGAAGAAATGCTCTCTCGAAGAGAGGAAGCCGTTGAGAAGAAGGAAGCGTCTCTGGAATCTTTGAGGGTACAGCTCGAAGCCGCGAAAAGGAAGATCGAGCAGAGGGAGAAGGAACTCGACGAGAAGTTCACACAACTCGCCGGTATGACCGTGGAAGATGCGAGGAAGATCGTGCTCGAAGAGGCTCGAAACAGATACGAACACGATCTTGCGCTCATGTTCAAGCAGATCAAAGAGCGCTACGAAGAGGAAGCTGAAAGGGAGGCGAAGAGGATCATCGCAACCGCTGTGCAGCGTTACGCGCCCGAATACATAGGTGAGATAACTGTTTCCACCGTCAGCCTTCCGAACGATGAGATGAAAGGAAGGATCATAGGTCGAGAGGGAAGAAACATCAGAGCCTTCGAAAAGATCACGGGTGTCGACCTGGTGATCGACGATACTCCTGAAGTCGTCGTGCTTTCGAGTTTCAATCCCATCAGGAGAGAGATCGCGCGCATCACGCTTGAAAAACTCGTCGCCGATGGTAGGATACATCCTGCGAGGATCGAAGAAATGTACGAGAAAGCCAAACAGGAAGTGGAAAAAGCGATCAGAGAAGCCGGCCAGGAAGCCGCTTTGAGGGTTGGTGTGACGGGGATACATCCAGAGCTCATCAAGCTCCTGGGCAAACTCAAATACAGGACCAGCTACGGTCAGAACGTGCTCGCGCACTCCATAGAAGTCGCGCAACTCGCAGCGCTCATGGCCGAAGAGCTGGGACTCGATCCGGAGAAGGCCAAACGTGGAGGTCTGCTGCACGACATAGGCAAGGCGCTCGATCACGAAGTTGAAGGTTCGCACACAGAGATAGGCGCCGAAATAGTGAAACGCTACGGTGAACCTGAATACGTCGTGAATGCGATCATGAGTCATCACGGAGAAGTCGAACCTTCCTGCCCCGAGTCGGTCTTGGTGGCTGCAGCGGACGCACTTTCGGCGGCGAGACCAGGCGCCAGACGTGAGGACCTTGAAAACTACATCAGACGCTTGGTGAAGATGGAAAAGATCGCGATGAGCTTCAAGAACGTTGAGAAAGCTTACGCGATACAGGCAGGTAGGGAAGTGAGGGTCATCGTCGAGCCCGACAAGGTGGACGATGCCGAGGCAGAAAAGATGGCCTACGAAATTGCGAAGAGGATAGAAGAAGAGGTGGAATATCCGGGAGTTTTGAAGGTGGTCGTCATAAGGGAGAAGAGGTCCGTGGCTTATGCGAAATGAGGGGGGACGTTCGTCCCCCTTTTTTCATGGGGTGGTGCTGTGTATTTTGAGAAAGAAAAGGCTAAGCACCGACTCTCGCTGACAAGACCCGCTCTGCTACTGATAGACCTTCAGAAGTATTTTTGCCAGAAAGACGGGAAAGCCTACCTCGCTGGTGTCGAAAGAATGCTCCCAGTCGCACAAAAGCTCTTGAAAATCTTTGTAAACAAGGAGCTGCCCGTGATCGTAACGATCCACAGAGGAAACAGCCCATCCATGGTCAAATGGTGGAACAACTCCATCGAAGATGATCAAGCAGAGCCGTGTTTAGATTGTACGGGTGCCATCCTCCTTTACAAGGACTCTTACGATGCGTTCCACATGACGAATCTGGAAGAGATACTCAGGGAGAAGAAGGTGGAACAGATAGTCTTGGGAGGAGTCATGACGCATCTGTGTGTTGAAACAACGGCGAGGAGTGCTTTCGTCAGAGGGTTCGATGTGGTCGTCGTTGAAGACGCATGCTGGGACAAGGAAGATTGGTACCATTTCGCCTCCTTGAAAAATTTGGCGCACGGTTTTGCTGTCATCGCGAATTCGGGTGAACTGATATGCGCGTTGGAATCGTTGGAGCCGGTCCGGCAGGTGTAACGGCGGCAGTGTTTCTGAGTAGATACGGTGTCGAAGTGACGGTCTTCGAGAAAGAAGAGGTTGGAGGTCTCATAGTGAACGCGTGGCGGATCGAGAATCTGCCTGTGTTTTCACCGTGCAGTGGAGAAGATCTCGTGAAGGTGCTGAAAGAAAGGTTTGAAGAAAGCGGATCCAGGTTGATCCACGAAGAAGTGCTCAGCGTACACGAAAGGTCCGTAAGAACCGTTTCAGCCACCTACGACTTCGACGGCGTAATCGTTGCAACGGGAACGAAACCTAAGAGGATCGAAGAGTTCGAGGTGAATCAAAACGTGGTCTACGAATTCAAAAGGTTGCCCCGCGGGATCAAATCGCTCGCCATCTATGGTGCGGGAGACGTTGCGTTCGATGGAGCTTTGAAAGCGAAACACGTGGGAATCAGTGAGGTTCACATCTTCAGCAGATCCGATCGAATGAAGGCAGTGCCAAGATTGGTGCAGCTGGCATCTGATCTGGGTGTTCGTTGTCATCAAGCCGAACCGATACGGGCTGTTGAAGGGTTTGGAGGAAGGGTGAAACTGTTCACGGACGTTGGAAGTTACGATTTTGATGCCCTGCTCATCTGCATAGGAAGGGTTCCAAACGTTCCTGTCATTACGAAACCCTCGCAGCGAGTCCACGTGGTGGGTGATGCGAGTGGAAGTTTCAGACAGCTTGCGATCGCCATGGGACAGGCGGTCGATGCCTGTATGAAGATCCTCCAAGGAGGGTGGTGCTCTTGAGAGTGCTGGCCGAGTACGGTAGAGAAGACATCGCGGTCGTTTATCTGGGTGAGACTTCGAAAGGAAGTCTCGTCGAGTTCGTCGAGGCGTTGCAACCACCGTTTCCCGTCAGTGAAAAGTGGGTGTTGATCGTTTCCACATTGAAAGGCTGTCCCATCAGGTGCAAGATGTGCGATGCGGGCGGATACTACGAAGGAGTGCTGGACGAGGATGAAATCATGGAGCAGATACAATACATGATCGAGCGGAGGTTTCCCGACGGGAATGTCAGCAGCAAGAAGTTCAAAATACAGTTTGCACGCGTCGGAGAACCTGCTCTCAACGAAAACGTGCTCACCGTTCTGGAAAAATTGAGTGGTTATCGTAACTTGATACCGTGCATTTCGACAGTTGCCCCCGCCGGCCGTGAGAACTTTTTCGAACGATTGCAGCTCGTAAAAGACGAACGCTACAGGGGACGTTTTCAACTGCAGTTCTCCGTACATTCAACAGACGAAGAGCAGCGAAACCGGCTCATGCCTGTCAGAAAGTGGTCGCTGGAACAGATCGCCGAGTACGGTGAGAAGTTCGTGAAGGAGAACGATCGAAAGATCACTTTGAACTTCGCCGTGTCGGAAGGATCCATTCTGGACGCCCGCAAAATTCTGAAGATCTTCTCCAAGGAGAAGTTTCTCGTGAAGGTGACGCCTGTCAATCCAACGTACAGCGCTCAGCGAAACGGATTGAAGTCCGATGTGGATGTGACCACCGGGATGCCCATCAAACATCGGAAGTTCGTGGAAGAACTTAGAGACAGCGGTTTTGAAGTGATTCTGAGCGTTGGACATCTCGAAGAAAACAAAATCGGTAGCAATTGTGGCATGTACATTCGAAGACACCTGTCGGAACGTCTCGAAAATCCCTGCGCGTACACTTACTTGAATGCGCAAATACAGTCTTCTTAAGGTGCTGAGAGAAAAACTATCTCTGCCGAACGGTGAGGGGAGAGCACCCCTATCAAAAAGCACTGAACGTCGACCTCACGCATGGGGCACTATCGTGTCCTGAAGACTGACCTTTCGTGCGGTGAAGCATGGCATCGTGCACTCGTCGAGGAGCACGAAATGGGTTTGAAAGTGAGACAGTGATCCGGCCCAACCTGCGGTAACGGCCCGTATCAAGTGAGCCGTGACAGGGTATCCACGAAAGCTTTGAACAGTGGATGCGGTCTTCCAACCTTCGTTTTCAGTTCCGGATGGTACTGTATGCCTATGAAGAAAGGATGATCTTCGAGTTCGATCGCTTCGATGAAGTTCGATTTGGCGCTGATGGTCAGTTTGTAACCCTTTTCACCAGGCATTTTGAACAGCTCGGGGAACTGATCGTAGTTCACCTCGTAACGATGTCTGTGCCTTTCTGTGGTTTCTTCGATACCACCGTATATCTGCCAGAGTTTTGTTCCACTGAGGATGCGCATAGGTTGTGCGCCGAGTCGCATCGTTCCGCCAAGCTGCAAGATTTTCTTCTGTTCCTCCATGAGCGTTATCACTGGGTAGGGTGTGTCGGGATCGAACTCTGTGGAGTTGGCCTGTCTGTAACCCATGACGTTCCTTGCGAACTCAACTACCATCAGTTGCATGCCGAGGCAAATGCCGAGTATGGGTTTACCGTGTTCTCGCGCGTACTGTATGGCTTTGATTTTCCCCTCGATGCCTCTTTTACCGAATCCACCGGGCACGATCAGACCGTCGAACTTGGAGAGGACGTCACAAACTTGTTCGTAGTTCATACTCTCCAAGTTCTGGGCGTCAATCACCGTGGGTTTGATGCAACCGGACAGGAATATGGACTCTATGATGCTCTTGTAGGCGTCGTCTGTTCCAAGGTATTTCGCGATCAACGCTATTCTGTATTGCTTGAATTCTTTCGGATAGTCCCAGCTTAACTTCGTATCGTCGATGATCAGGTTGAGCTTTCTTGCGACCTTTCTGTGGACATCGAGATTCTTGAGCAGTTCAACTATCGAATAGACGTTCGGAACGTCTGGCAGATTTATGACCATGTCCTGAGGCACTCCACCGAACAGGGCCACTTTCTTTATCGTCTCCGAGTTGACTGGCGTTTCCGTCCTGACCACGATCATGTCTGGGTTGAGCCCAGCCCTCCTGAGCAACTGAACCGATTGCTGAGTGGGTTTAGTCTTGAACTCGTTTGAGGTTTTCAAATAAGGAACGTAGGTGACGTGGATGAACATGAAATCTCCGAAGGGTTTCTCCAAGGCGAGCTGTCTGACGCTCTCCAGGAACACCTCACTCTCTATATCGCCGACCGTACCTCCGATTTCGATGACGTTCACTTCTCCCTCCAGTGACTCTATTCTGTGCTTTATCTCGTCGGTAACGTGCGGTACTATCTGCACGGTCGAACCAAGATAGCCTCCGTCCCTCTCCCTCTTGACGATTGTCGAATATATCTGACCCGCCGTTATGTTGTTCCTCCTGCTCATGTCCTCGCCGAGGAACCTCTCGTAATGACCCAGATCCAGATCCGCTTCGTAACCGTCTTCGGTGACGAACACCTCACCGTGCTGGTTGGGATTCATCGTGCCCGCATCGACGTTGAGGTAAGGATCTATCTTCAACACGTTCACCTTCACACCGCATTCCTTCAACAACCTGGCCAGCGACGCGCAGAATATTCCTTTACCAACGCCGCTGAGCACTCCACCTGTTACGACGATGAACTTCTTCACAGAGATCCCTCCAGGACAGCTTTGGCCAGACTCTCCTCACCTTTCGATTTCAGAAACTCCACGAGTTTGTCGCGGGTCGGACTCGCGCTGGAACTTCCCACTTTCGTCACAGCCAGTGCGGAAGCGGCGACGGCGAGCTTCAGTGCATCCCTGACGTTCATTTTTTTCAGCTTCGCGAGGATGTAAGCGGCGTTGAACGCATCTCCCGCCCCAGTGGTGTCGACGACTTCCACATCGTAGGCATCGACGTGGTAGGACATCTTTTCCGTGTACAGCGTCGCACCCTTTCCACCGAGCTTCACAACTACCTCCTCCACCCCCACGTTCAGGAGCTTTTTCACAGCCTTTTCGATCTCGGTTTCCTTGGTCATTCTCAAAAGTTCGAGTTCGTTCGGTGCGACGGTGTCTGCGTACGCGAGAGTCTGTAGTTCGATCGTCTCAGAAAAGCCCGCAGGATCAACGAAGACATATTTTCCATTTCTCTTCGACATCATGATGACTTCCTGCGCCGTCTCGCTTGGGATACCCATCTGAACGAACACAGCTTTGCACCTTTCAAGAAAAGTCCAGTCGATCTTGTCGGGAGTCAGATGTGCGTTCGCACCCAGTATGTGGAACATGGTGTTTCGCCCATTCGACTCGACGACGATGAACGTCTTTCCTATCTGTTCTTCACAGCTCTGGATCGAATCGATGCCCACACCGTGTTTTTCCAACCGTTTTAGCACGGTCTGAGAAACCGAATCGGTTCCGATCATCGCGACGAGCTGGCACGGAACGTTCAGTTTCGCCAGGGCGATCGCGGTGTTGGCGCCTTTCCCACCTATATCCGTGAAGGTCTTCGTGCACAGATGGTTTTCCCCGATGTGTATTCGATCGACGTAGAGAAACGTGTCGATATTGATCTTACCAAACACTGTAACGCTCATGGACTCATCTCCTTTTTTTATTTTTTTCAGAGAAGTTGCATCAGCACCTCAGCGAAAGAGCTGAGGTTCACATCGAATTTGGCGTCTGCGAGCTCGTCCAGCCCGGTCCTGTCCTTGTTGACGATGATGAGTCCTGCGCCGTGCTTCTTTGCGATGACGGGCAGCTGTGCCGCAGGATACACCAGAAGGGAGCTTCCCATAACGATCATCAGATCACAGTTCTGTGCGTAACGCATGGCTTCGTCCAGGGCATGTACGGGTAAGCTCTCGCCAAAGAAGACGATGTTCGGTCTGATCAATCCATCGCAACCACAACGGGGTATCGTGTCGGAGTCCAAAATCTTTTTTACCTGCTCGAGTGTGTAAGGTTTTTCACATTCCATGCAGTGATATTCGAAGATGCTCCCATGGAGTTCTATCACTTTTTTGTTGCCTGCCTTTTGATGCAATCCATCTATGTTCTGTGTGATGACGGCTTCTATCAAGTTTCTGCGCTCCAGCTCGGCCAGCAGAAGGTGCGCCCTGTTTGGCTGCGCCTCACTCATGGGGAGGAGCGCTTCCTTCCAGAATCGGTAGAAACCTTCTGGATCACTCAAGAAGTAGTCGATATCGAAAACGTACTCAGGGTATTTCGAGTACAGCCCGTTTGGACTCCTGAAGTCGGGGATACCGCTGTCGGTGCTTATGCCTGCTCCAGTGAGCACAACCACTCTGCGTGAAGTTTTTATTTTTTCGACCAGTTCTCTCTCCGTCACGGTCCTTCACCTTTTCTGAACACGACTCGAGGGAAACTCATCGAGCCGGTGGGTTTCCAGTAGATCTGATTGTTCAGAGCTTTAGTCGGAGTCGGTTCCACGGACAGCACGATCGCATCCTCTGGAAGAACCACGACGATCTCTGAATCGGCCACAGCGTTGATCGACAGATCTTTCAGGCCGGTATCAACCACGTCGTTCTCAACGAGCGCCACGTTTGAAAGGGTGGCTTTTTCAACCACTTCCAATATTCCGGATCGTTCGGTAACGGTCGATTCCATCGAGACGACCTCGATCTGCCTTCCAACCCTCTTGCTGACCTCGGCGAAATATTGCTTGAACTGTTCGATTGAACCCTGTTTGTAATTCTGCAGGTACTGATTTTGTTTTGCCGAATCTTTGAAGAAAAGGCCGGCCGTGGTCGTGAAAGTAGCGTTGCCGGCGTAATCGTACTCCATCCTGCTCCTGTAATAGACGATCTCAAAGGCCGGCCGCTGCAGGAACACGCCGATCAACTGCATGACCGTGAAGAAGAGTATGAAAGCGATCAAAAGGTAAAGCAGAGTTCGTTGATTCAATCGTTCGGCCTCCCAAGATATGTTAACACAATCACTCCGCCTGCACGATGACCTTCGTCCCAGTCCTGACGTTTTTCAGCAGATCTAATCCTTCTTTGACTTTCCCGATGACGTTCACCGCACTCGCGGGCCTGATCTTGTCATCGCTTATTGGAGTCTTACCGAAGAAGATGCATATGGCCCTTCCCGGGATCCAGAAAGCCACGTCACCCTCTTCAACCACGTCTTTGCTGTTCTCCTCGACGGAGAGACGTACGGGTGTTTCGAAGTATATCTCGTCACCCCAGCGGTTCGCAACAGATTTGATCGGAAGTTCTTTCGCAATGGCCTCGATCGTCAGAGGCGCTTTCTTCTCGTCGAGTTCGGCCACGCACTCGACCTGTCCGAAGATGAATCTCAGTTTCATAGCATCTCACCTCCCGTCCAAGAATTTTAGAGCAAACGCTCGGCAAATTCAACAATTCTGCGGTTTGACTTCCACCCAATCCTTTGAAGAGGATGGGATTTTTCGTGTCGTGTGCCCAGCTCACACTCCTTAACCCACCGGGCTGGCGAAGGTCTTTACTCCTATCTTTTTCGGTCTTTCAAGATTTTTACCACGCGAATGAAGATAACCCACCTTTTCACCACGATTCCATGAATGGAGTGTGCTTTCTGGCTTGCATTATGTAAAATGGTTCTAAGGAGGGAAACGTTGGGATGCGGGTGCCCCTTTTCGATATGACCAGGCAGTACGAAACACTCAAAGAAGAGCTACTCGGCGCGGTTGATGCTGTCTTCAGCTCGGGCAGAGTGATCATGGGGGAGAACGTCAAAGCGTTCGAGCGGGAGATGGCGGACTATCTGGGCGTGAAGCATGCGATAGGAGTGGCCAACGGTTCCGATGCACTGTACATAGCGGTGAGGTCGCTGGGTATCAAAAGCGGCGATTTCGTCATCACGACTGCCTTCACGTTCTTCGCCACGGCGAGCTGCATAACCAGAAACGGTGCCACGCCCATCTTTGTGGACATAGACGAGCGTACTTTCAACATCGATCTGGATCAGGTCGAAAGCGTTCTGGAGAATCATCCATCGCGGGAGAGGATCAAGGCGGTGATACCGGTTCATTTGTTCGGACGGACGGTGGACCTGGAGAGGTTGAAGCGCATCAGGGACAAATACGGCGTCAGGATCGTGGAGGATTGCGCTCAGTCGGTCGGTTCCACGTGGCGTTTCTCCGATGGCACGGTGAAAAAGAGTGGCAGTGTCGGCAACATCTCCACGCTCTCTTTCTTTCCAACGAAAAATCTTGGCGCCCACGGTGATGCTGGCATGATCCTCACCAACGACGACGATCTGGCAGAATTCTGCAGGATCTTCAGGGTCCATGGCGCCAGGGTGAAGTACTTCCACGAAATCGAAGGGATCAACAGCAGGCTCGATGAAGTGCAGGCCGCGATACTGCGTGTGAAGCTCAGAAGGCTGGACGAGTACCACAGGCGCAGAATAGAACTCGCCAGGCTGTACAACGAACTTTTTGAAAGACACGGCTTGACAGACCGCATCGTGTGTCCTCCCGTGGGCAAAGATTTCGAATGCGTTTTTCACCAGTACGTGATAAGGGTGAAGAATGGGCACAGGGACAGGTTGAAGTCCTATCTCGAATCGCATGGAGTGGAGACGGCGATTTACTATCCACTCGGTCTTCACAGACAGCGGTGTTTTTCACATCTGCCGGCCGTCAAGCTCGAGAAAACGGACAGAGCCTGTGCAGAAGTTCTCGCCCTGCCGATGTTCCCGGAACTTCGCGAAGAAGAGGTCGAATACGTCGTAGAGTGTATCAGGGATTATTTTGAGGGGGAATGTGCATGCTGAGGGACAGAATCATCAACAAGACTGCAGTTGTGGGTGTGATAGGTCTGGGTTACGTGGGCCTTCCACTCGCGGTGGAGAAGGCGAAGGCGGGTTACACGGTCATAGGGTTCGACATTCAGAAGGAACGTGTGGATAAGGTGAACCGTGGAGAAAACTACATCGGTGATGTGGTGCCTGAGGATCTGGAAAGGCTCGTGAAGGAGGGCAAACTGCGTGCGACCAACGATTACGATGAGCTTGCCCAGTGCGACGTGGTCGCCATCTGTGTTCCAACACCCCTCGACGAATTCAAACAGCCCGACCTCACTTACGTCGTGAACACATCGAAAGAGATCGCATCGAGGTTGCACAGAGAAATGCTCGTGGTTCTCGAATCGACAACCTATCCTGGCACCACCGAGGAAGTCGTCAAGCCGATCTTGGAATCGAGTGGCTTGAAATGCGAAGAGGACTTCTATCTGGCCTTCAGCCCGGAGAGGGTCGATCCAGGAAACTTGCTTTACAAAACCAAGAACACACCCAAGGTTGTGGGCGGGGTGGGGAAGAAATCTGCAGAACTCGCTAAGTTGCTCTACGAGAGCGTGCTCGATGCACCGGTTTTTGTGGTCTCCTCGGCGAAGGCCGCGGAGATGACAAAAATACTTGAAAACACGTTCAGAATCGTCAACATCGCTCTGGCCAACGAGATGGCGATCATCGCGGAGAAGATGGGGATAAACATATGGGAGGTCATAGAGGCAGCCTCGACGAAACCTTTCGGGTTCATGCCTTTCTATCCCGGTCCAGGCGTTGGGGGTCATTGCATCCCGATAGATCCGTTCTATCTCACTTACAAAGCGAGGCAGTACGATTACCACACCAGGCTCATCGAACTTGCAGGTGAGATAAACGACTCGATGCCCTCGTACGTCGTGAACAGGATCATGAAGTTGCTGAACCAGAGGAAGAAGTGTCTGAACGGTGCACACGTTTTGCTCGTCGGGATAGCGTACAAGGGCGATGTGGACGATGTGAGAGAATCTCCCGCCCTCAAAGTTCTCAAGCTTCTGGAAGAAGAACAGGCTGAGGTTGTGGTGGTGGACCCCTACGTAAAATCTTTCAAATGGAAAGGTTCAGAAAGGAACACAGTACCACTGACGGCGGACCTGGCACGATGGGCCGACATAGCCGTCATAACGACCGCACACAGAAAACGCATCGATTACAGAATTCTGGTGGAAAACTGTTCATTGATCTTCGATACGAAGAACGTTCTGAAGAGTTTCAATCTCCAGGGGCCAAACATCGTGGTGCTTTGAGGGGGTGAGGTTGTGGGCAGGTTCGTGCTGAGTTTGCTGGCAGGGGCAGGCTCGATGGTCTTAGCAGTCTCATTGATGTTCTACGTGCTCAAAAAAGACACGGGTAACGAGAGGATGAGGCAGATCCACGCAGCGATCAAAGAGGGTGCTCTGGCGTATTTGAAAAGGCAGAACAGGACCCTCGCGGTTTTCGTCCTGGTCATGGCGATCGTGCTTGGAACTGTAGGAAGCTTTCTCAAGGGAACCAGTATAGGCCTATCCATGGCGATCGCCTACGTGCTGGGTTCCGTGTGTACGACGCTCGCCGCCTACATAGGTATGCGGGCGGCAGTTGAGGCGAACGTCAGGGTTGCGGCTGCGGCACAGAAAGGTTTGAAGGCGGCGTTCCCGGTTGCGTACTACGGTGGAGCGGTCATGGGTCTCTTCGTGGTAGGCATATCCTTACTCGGGATTTCGTTGCTGTTCTTCGTGTTCAAGGTGTTGCTGGGCTGGTCGGATCCTGATGCGGCGAGTGTTGTGCTCGGTTTCAGCTTTGGAGCCAGCGCGCTGGCGTTGTTCGCCAAGGCCGGTGGGGGAATCTACACCAAAACGGCCGACATCAGCGCCGATCTGGTGGGGAAGGTTGAGCTCGGGATAGCCGAAGACGATCCGAGAAATCCAGCAGTCATAGCGGACAACGTGGGAGACAACGTTGGAGATGTCGCGGGTATGGGTGCAGATCTGACAGATTCCTACATCGCGAGCGTTGTCGCGACGATGATCATCGGAGCGGAGATCGCGAACGAAACGCTCACCGTGTTACCTTTGACCATAGCGGCGGCTGGTCTGTTCGCTTCGATGCTGGCCCTCATCTTCGTCGCGCGCAGCATCAAAAGGAGTCCGGGTCAGGCACTGAACCTTGGAACATTCTTGACCTGCCTCATCTTCGTCGTGCTGCTCTTCCTGGTGACGCGCTTTTCAAACCTTGAAGGAAATTCGTGGCTCGGCGTGTTTTTGCCAACGCTCGCCGGTCTGGGTGCGGGCGTGGCGATAGGATTGACCTCGGATTACTTCACCTCCATAGAGAAGAAACCTACCAGGACGATCGCTGAAGCGTCCGTCACGGGTACAGCCATAAACATACTGATGGGCTTTTCTTACGGTTTGATCAGCATCGTTCCGCCAATTCTGTGCATAGCTGCCGCGACGATCGCCGCCTGGTACCTCGCGAAGGCTTTCGGCATCGATCCGTTCTACGGCATAGCGTCTGCCGCACTCGGAATGCTGTCCATCGTGGGTACGATCATCTCCGCCGACGCTTACGGGCCCATCTCGGACAATGCCAAAGGTGTTGCGGAGCAGTCTGGTCTCGGCGAAGACGTTGTTGCCGTGACGGACATGCTGGATGCCGCTGGGAACACTTCGAAAGCGATAACGAAAGGTTTTGCCATAGGATCGGCTGCACTGACCGTGCTGGCACTGTTCGCCGCCTATGCACACTTGGTTGACATCACAACGCTGGATCTGATGTCTCCTCAAGTCATCTCAGGAATATTCATTGGGGCCATGATGCCGCCATTGCTGTCGGCCATGTTGATACTCGCAGTCAGCAAGAACTCTGAAAGGATGATAGAGGAGATAAGAAGACAGTTCCGTGAAATACCTGGTCTTGCGGAAGGCAAGGCGAAACCAGACTACGCGAAGTGTGTGGACATTGCGACCGCCGGGGCCCTGAAAGAATTGTTGCTTCCGGGTATAGTCGCAATCGTGGCTCCCGCACTCACACTCGTGGTCCTCGGGAGAGAAGCACTCGCGGGATTCCTTGCCGGCAGCATCGTGAGCGGTATCATATTCGCCCTCTTCATGGCCAACTCTGGAGGTGCGTGGGACAACGCGAAGAAATACATCGAAGAAGGCCACTTCGGTGGAAAGGGTTCCGAGGCGCACAAGGCAGCCGTCGTGGGAGACACCGTGGGTGATCCGTTCAAAGACACGGCAGGACCGTCTCTCAACACGATGATCACCGTGATGTCGCTGGTGGCAGAAGTCTTTGCACCGCTGCTGCTGCTCGTGGTGAGCCGGTGATATGATGAGCGGTTTCGTGGATGGACCGACCAGGTCCTTCACGATGGTTGACGAGATTCTGGGGCCCTTCTCACCGAAAACCGCGTATGGGAGGAGGGCCCTGGATGATTTTTCGTGTGTTCTGACATCTCAGGAGCAGTTTTTATCCCACTGGGCTCGACTGGAAAAGGTTCTCGCACTCAGTCCAGAATCTGTGGAAAGAATGGAAAAGATCTTGGAAAAGGTTCCGGATCTGAGCCATCAGATCGAACACGGCTTTGCGGAGATATCTGACTTCGCCAAATTGAAGAGGTTCGTGTTCTATTTCATGTCGCTCAGCAAGATCGCTGGTCAAATCTGGGACCTTCCGGATGTCAGTGGTTTCTGGAAGGTCCTTTCTCATTTCTTCGGCGAAGGAGAAACTCTTCAGCTTCAGTCGGAAACGTTGCTCAACCTCAGAAAGGCACATTTTGAAATAACGCAACAACTCAAAAAAGAGTTTTCTCACCTGTGTGATCGAGTGTACAGTCTGGTTGGCCTGAGACCTCTCGGTGAAGAGTTCACCGTTTCTGTAGAGATCGGGAGAAAGCTAACTGAGGCCAATCTGGCACAGCTCCTGAAGGACTACGGTGAGCGCTGGCACATGCGCTTGATAGACACCGAGAAAGCGACCTCGCTGAAGCGAGATCTTGAGGCTCTGGAAGAAAAGATGCAGGACGAAACTGAAAAGTTGCTGAAAGATATCAGGCGACAGATTGAAGGTTCTCTCGATCTTCTCAGAGCGTGTGAACGAACCATTGAAACTATCGATCTGGACCTGTCACGTTACAAAATGTATTTCGCGTACAGATGTTGCAGGCCCGAAGTTGGGGAAACTCTGCGTGTGGTCAAAGGCAGGTTCATTCCCACACTGAACTATTGTGAGCAGAACGGATACGAGTATTATCCGATCGATCTGGATGCGAAGAGTGGGGTCACCGTGCTGTGCGGGCCCAACATGGGAGGAAAGACGACGGCTCTCAGAACGGTGGGGGCTTTCGTGTTGCTGTTTCAGCTCGGTTATCCCGTCCCAGCTGATAGGTTCACGAGTCCTATCTTCAACGCCGTTCGATTCGTCTCGAGGGGGGAAGAAATCGGGTTCAGTTCGTTCGCCATGGAGATCCGCAGCCTGGTTCAGGCCTTGAAGCTTGAAGGGAAAAAGTTGCTTCTACTCGACGAGTTCGGCGCGAGTACCAATCCGATCGAGGGTGAAGCGCTGGTACTCGCCGTCGTCGAACATTTTTCTGCTTCGCAGGATTACGTCTTTTTGACGACGCACTATCCCCGGGTGGTCCTGAAAGCGGAGAACGTCTATGGCTGTGGAAGAATCAAAAATATCGACGAGGACGATCCACACAAGATGTTTGATTATTCGCTCGTTCCGAACGTCAAGCATGTTGAAAAGATAGGATTAATCATCGCCGGTAAACTCGGCCTGCCTTCCGACGTGCTGGAAAGGGCGAGGAGATACTGTGGAGTGGGGTGAAGAGCGGGTCTACAGTGTGAGCGACATCACCTTCTACATAGAGAATCTCTTTGAGAGCGATGAGAATCTGACCGACGTGACCGTGGTCGGTGAGGTGGTCGATTGCAAGACGAGAAACGATCATCTGTTCTTCTCGCTGAAGGATGAACAGGCTTCGATCGGCTGCGTGATGTTCCAGGGAGCGCACATGGGAATCCATCTGGAAGATGGGATGATGGTTCAGGCGAACGGTGACGTGAGGGTTTATCCACCAAGGGGACAGTACAGACTGGTGTGCAGAAGGTTGAGACATCTCCCTGACAGAGGACTCATGTTCCTGAAACTCAAAGAGACGTACGAACGGCTCAGCAAGATGGGAATTTTTGACAAACCAAAGAAGCGACTCCCAAAATTCCCGTCCACGATCGGGGTGATCACGTCCAGGGATTCGGCCGCCCTTCAAGACATCCTCAGGACCATATCCGAAAGATTTCCATTCGTGAAGGTGGTGCTCTACCACACGAGTGTTCAGGGAAAGGGAGCCAAAGAAGAGATTTTGAAGGCCCTGTACGATGCGAATCTCGATGAACTCGACGTTGTGATAATAGCCCGTGGTGGAGGTGCGACCGAGGATCTTTGGTTGTTCAACGACGAAGAGGTAGTGATGGGTGTGTACGCCCTGAGACATCCCGTGATAACTGGTGTAGGCCATCAAATAGATTCTGTGCTGGTCGATCTGGTGGCTGACGTGGCTGCCCACACACCAACAGCCGCCGCTCAGAACGCCGTGCCAGATATGAGAGAGATCGTTGGAAATGTCGAGCGTTCTCTGCAGACGTGCTTCACGAACATCATCAGACTCTGGAATCGCACCAAGGAACGCTCAGACGAGCTTCTGCTCGAGATGAAAAGGGGCGTGACCCAGTTGCTGGATGACTTTGAGAAGTCTTCAAAGCAGAGTCTTGAGAAACTGAAAACACTGATCGACGGCAAAGTCGATTCTTTGAACCGGAAGCTCGAGCTGGCGGGTGCCAGGTTGAACCTTTTGAATCCCGTCGCCGAACTTGAAAGGGGTTACGCGATCGTTGAGAAGGATGGGGTCAGGGTTCACTCGAGCAGGGAACTGTCCCCGGGAGACGTTTTGATGGTAAGATTCCACGATGGATCGGTGAAGGTGGTAGTGGATGAAGATAGAAGAGCTGATGAATGAACTCGAAAGGATCGTGGAACTGTTGAACTCTCAAAACCTGTCGCTGGACGAGTCTCTGGAACTTTACAGGAAAGGTGTGGAGATCTACAAGAGGCTTCAGGAAGCTCTGAACAGAGCCAAGATAGAAGTGGAAGATCTTTACGCTCAGTTGCATCGAAACGGGGTGGGAGAGAGTGATAACGATAGACCAACTTAAGGATGCGCGAATCGAAGACCTTGAGCGCTTCGCTGAATTGATAAGAAAAAGGATAATCGAGGTCGTTTCCCAGAACGGGGGGCATCTGGCGTCAAATCTGGGTGTGGTGGAACTCACACTTGCACTCTACAAGGTGTTCGACCCGAGGGAAAACATCATCGTTTGGGACACTTCTCATCAATGTTATGCGCACAAACTCTTGACTTACAGGTGGGAACAATTCTCCACACTGAGAAAGCTTGGAGGCATAAGTGGCTTCAATTCCATCAAAGAGAGCGCATTCGACAGGTTCGGTGCGGGCCATGCAGGAACTGCGATCGCTGCTGCCCTCGGTATCGAGAAAGCCTTGAACCTGCTGGGACAAAAGAAGAACGTCATCGTCGTTCTCGGTGATGGCGCACTGACCAACGGTGAGACCCTGGAGAGTCTGAACCAGCTGAAGAGTTTGAACTCGAAACTGAAAATCGTCCTGAACGACAACGGTATGTCCATCTCGAAGAACGTTGGTGCTCTGTCCGAGGCTTTCGCGAGATTGCGCACGAGTCAGGCGTACGTGATGTTCAAAAACCTCGTGAAAAAAGTGCTGTCTGCTTCCTCTACGGGTAAAAACCTGGAAGAGGAATTGAAAAGGTTCAGAGAAGGCCTGAAACAGTTCATTCAAGGAATCGATTTCTTTGAGGCCCTGGGCTTGAAGCACATAGGACCCGTCGATGGGCACGATCTGAAATTGCTTGTCGAGATGTTCGAGAGGATCAAAGATTACGATTATCCCGTGGTGGTGCACGTCGTCACACAGAAAGGCAAAGGTTACAAACCGGCCGAGGAGAACTGCGTGTTCTTCCACAGCTCACCGAGGTTCGACCCAGAATCGGGAGAGCCAGTCGTCAGAGAGGGCTGGCTCTCTTACAGTGATGTTTTCGGAGAGACTCTCGTCAGATTGGCTCGGAAGGATGAAAGACTGTTCGCCATAACCGCAGCTATGCCCGATGGAACGGGGTTGAGGAAGTTTTCGGAGGTGTTTCCGGACAGGTTCGTCGATCTCGGCATCACCGAGCAATCCTGCGTGACGTTCGCGGCTGGACTCGCGATTGCTGGATTCAGACCAATCGTCGCGATTTACTCGACGTTTTTACAGCGCGCGTACGATCAGATCATCCACGACGTAGCTTTGCAGGATCTGAACGTGATTTTCGCTGTGGACCGTGCGGGACTGGTGGGGGAGGACGGACCAACGCACCACGGGGTGTTCGACATAGCCTTTTTCAGGACTGTGCCGAACAGTAAGATATTCGCTCCGTGTTGTCTGCAGGAACTGATCAATGTGCTGAGATCGGTTGTGGAGAAGGATGTAAAAGGAGTCGTGGCGATCAGGTATCCCAGGCAGGCAGAGGAAGGAAACTTCGACGATATGTGGAAAAAATCGGCTTTGATTGATCCATTCCGCTGGGAGATAGTCAAAGAGGGGAAAAACGTGGCCATCCTGGCCGTTGGCACGATGGTGCAGAACGCTTTGAAGGCTGATCTCGATGCCACCGTCGTTTACGTACGATGCGTTAAACCGTTGGACGAAACCACGCTGGAGAGGGTGGCAGAAACTCACGAACTGATTGTAACCGTGGAAGAGGGTATCGTCAGCGGTGGATTCGGAGAATCCGTGCTGAGCTGTCTGAACAGAAAAGGTTGGCGCGGGAGTGTACTCATCGTGGGGATCAACGATGAGTTCGTGTCACACGGTAGCAGAGAGGAACTTTTGAAGCTGAAAGGACTCGATCCGGAAGGCATTCGCGAACGTGTGGTATCATTCTTGAGAAAGGAGGTTGGTACCTGTGGTGATCAAGCTGGAATATGGAGATCTTGAAATAAGTTTGAAAGCACTCAAGAAGCTTGCATACATAGCGACACTCCAGAGTTATGGACCTGTGAAAATCGATTCAGAGAGTTTTTTTGGGAAACTTTTCGGTGAGAAAGAAGAGGAACGTATCAAGGTCGAAGAGCTTGAAAATGGCAAGATCGTTGTTGACATCTACATCGAGGTCGAGTACGGTGTGAAGGTCACCGAGGTGGCGAAGAACATAATGGAGAGTGTGTCTCACGTCATGCGAAATATAGGTGGTTACGAGGACGTTGAGGTCAACGTGCACGTGACAGGGGTTCGCTGAGGAGGTGCTCAGGCTTGCCAAAGGTGAACGGGAAGTTCATGAAGCTTGCGTTCGAGAAGGCAACAGAAGAACTTGCCCTCCATGTGGACGAGCTGAACGCACTCAACGTCTTCCCCGTGCCCGACGGAGACACAGGTTCGAACATGCTTGCGACCATGCGCGAAGGATGTAAATACTTAGAGCAACTGACAAAAACGGACCTGAAGTCCGTTATGGACGCCATCAAGAACGGCACGTTGATGGGAGCACGCGGAAATTCTGGTGTGATCCTTTCACAGATATTTCGAGGCTTTGCGGTCTATTGTGAGAAGAAGAAAGCTCTGGAACCGCAGGACATTCTCGGCATGATCAGAGAGGCAAAGAACGTGGCCTACAAATCCGTGATGAAACCGGTT
Organism: Thermotoga caldifontis AZM44c09; assembly: GCF_000828655.1. Lineage (NCBI taxonomy): Bacteria > Thermotogati > Thermotogota > Thermotogae > Thermotogales > Thermotogaceae > Pseudothermotoga > Pseudothermotoga caldifontis. The sequence goes on along the minus strand of NZ_AP014509.1, from coordinate 1,986,349 downwards.
GAGGGTACGATCCTCACTGTGCTGAGGAGGATTGTCGAACGATCGGAAGAGGCCGCGAGTTTTCAAGATTTTCCCGAAGTCTTTGGCTGGATCGTCCAGGTTGCGGAGCAGGCCGTGAGAGAGACACCAAAGCTTTTGCCCGTGCTCAGAGAGGCGAACGTGGTGGATGCAGGTGCAAAGGGATTGTTCTACATATTCAAAGGTTTCCACGCCGCCTCACTCGGTGAGCAGGCCAACTTGGAGCTGGTCGCGACCAAGAGCGGAGAAGTGACGGTAGAACTTCCAATCGAAGAACTGACTTTCCAGTACTGCACCGAGGTCATGATAAAGAGGGAAAACAATTTTTCCGACACCGAGGTAGAAAAATTCAGGAGCTTTCTCGAGAGCGTTGGAGACTCAGCCGTCGTTGTGCACGATTCTGCGATTCTGAAGACTCACGTTCATACGAACAACCCCGGCGTGGTCATAGAGGAAGCTCTGAAGTACGGCGAACTGCTGAAGGTGAAGATAGACAACATGAAGCTTCAGCACGAGCACCTTGTCCAGCAGAGTGAACCGAGGAGAAAGTACGGTTTTGTGGCTGTCTCACCGGGTCAGGGCATAACCGCGGTACTGAGGAATCTGGGTGTTGATCAGATCGTCAGGGGCGGACAGACCATGAACCCCAGCACGGCAGATCTGAAGATCGCCATCGAGAGGGTCAACGCGGATGTGGTCTTCGTTTTCCCGAACAATCCGAACATTCACATGGCTGCCAGGCAAGCCGCAGAGCAGATAAACGGTAAGAAAGTCATTCTGATACCCACCAACACCGTTCAGGAGTGTATCTCCGCCATGATGGCCTTCGATCCGAACGAATCTGAGGACGTTCTCACCGATAAATTCAACGAGGCCGCGAAGTACATCATAGCTCTCAGCATCACGAGGGCTGTCAGGGATGCAAAACACAACGGTACGAAGATCAAGAAGGGCGAGTACATGGTCCTGAAAGGTAAGTCACTGATCGCCCACGGCCAATCACTGAAGCAGGCGTTGCACAGGGCGCTGCTGTCGCTGGATTTGAGAAACAGGGAGGTCGTCACCATCTTCAAAGGACAGGAGGCCACCGACGAAGAGGTGGCCATCCTGGAAAGCGTTTTCAGAAAAGTCATGGACAACCCGCAGATAGACATTCATGAAGGTGGTCAGCCGCACTATCCGTACCTTTTGATGATCGAATGATCGAACTTCATGACCACCTTGCCGCATTCTCCCTTCATCATCAATTCGAATCCATATTCCCACTCGTCAAAGCTGATCACGTGGGTGACAACCTTTGAGAGATCGATCCTTTTGTGTTTCAAGAGTCTATCGGCTATGTACCACGTCTCGAACATTTTTCTTCCCGTTATGCCGAAGACCTTGAGGGCCTTGAACGTGACCAGCTCGTCCACGTTGAATGAGATCTCTTTTCCATACAGTCCCAGGATCGCCACCGTTCCACCGTTGGTCGTCACCTTCAAGCCCTGCTTGAGTGCGTCCACGCTACCGGACATTTCGAGAAAGACATCGACACCGTTTCCTTCGGTCAAACGCATCACCCTATCTTCGAGATCTTCCCTTGTGGGATCTATCACGATATCCGCACCGTTTTTCAGCGCGAGGGCTTTTCTGTAATCCTTTATCTCCGAGGCGATGACCAGAGCGGCTCCAGAAACCTTCGCCACCTGTATCGCCATGGCACCTATGGGTCCCACACCGCTGATGAGGACAACTTTACCCGTTAGATCTTCGACGAGCGCTGTGTGAACAGCGTTACCGAAAGGTTCCATCACAGATGCGAAGATGGGATCGATCTCTTTCGACAACTTCCACACGACTGTTTGTGGCACCTTCACGTATTCTGCAAAAGCTCCGTTGGTGTCGACGCCGAGAATTTTCATGTTTCGGCAGACGTGCATCCTGTTCGTGCGGCACTGAACACAGCTCAGACATGGTATGTGAGTTTCACAGGCGACGTAATCTCCGACCTTGACAGTTTGAACGGCTTCCCCGACCCGTTCAACGATCCCGGAGAACTCGTGACCGATGATGAGGGGGGGTTTTATGCGACTCTGTGCCCAGCTATCCCATCTGAAGATGTGCACGTCGGAGCCACATATGGAAGCCGTTTTCACCCTGATCAGGACTTCGGTCGGCCCGGGTTCACCGGGTTCCGGTACCTCCACCATCGTCAGACCTTCCGCCATGGATGTTTTCATCAACGCTTTCATCTCTATCCCTCCTCTTCCACCACACAGTGTACAACAAACGGATTCAAAAACGAAACATTGTATAATGGGTTCGGAGGAGGTGGAATTCTTGGCGACAGATAGATTGGAAAAGGTTCTGAATGCGGAACTCGAACAACTCAGAAGTGAAGGAAGGGCGAAGGGAAAAGAGTTCATAATAGTGGATGTGAAAAAACCAGCCAATGGCAAAGGTCCAAGGTATCTGATCAAAGGCTTCGGAGACAAAGAGTTCATAAGGATGAACTCGAATTCGTACCTTGGAATGTCTTTGAGAGAGGACATCATAAAGGTCGAGGAAGAGACCGCACGGAGGTTCGGGGTTGGACCCGGTGCCGTCAGGTTCATAAGTGGAACTTTCCAGCCACACAGAGACCTGGAAAAGGCCCTGGCACGGTTCCACGGACGGGAAGAAGCCATGATCTACAGTGCCGCATACGTGACGGTGATAGGTGTCATAGCGTCGCTCGTCACGCCCGAAACGATAGTGATCAGCGACGAGCTGAACCACAACTGCATCATAAACGCCATAAGGCTGGCCCGTCCAAAGGAGAGGTTCATTTATAAACATCTGGACATGAAAGACCTTGAAGAAAAGATCGTTCAGAGCATCAACAAGGCTGAAAGGTTGATCATAGTGACGGATGGGGTCTTCAGTATGAGGGGAGATTACGCACCGCTCGACGTGATTCAGAGACTTGCAGAGAAGTACGATCATCATTTCCCTCAGAACATCATCACCGTCGTGGACGACTCACACGGCGTGGGCGCCTTCGGCCCGACGGGTAGGGGAACGGAGGAAGTCACCAACGGCAGGGCGGACCTTCTCGTAGGAACGCTCGGTAAGGCCTTCGGTGTCAACGGTGGCTACGTTGTCTCGAGTGAAACGATAATCACTTATCTGAGAGAAAAAGCGATCACGTACATATACTCGAACCCGATCACGCCCGCCGAGGCCGCCTGCGCGTTGAAGGTTCTGCAGATTCTGGATAGCCAGGAGGGAAGGGAACGACTCTCTTATCTGAGAGGCTTGGCGAGGAGGTTCCGTGAAGGTCTGATCAGATTGGGTTACGAGACGATCGAAAGCGAACATCCCATCGTACCGCTCCTCGTCAGGGACACGAAGAAAACGGCGGATCTGGTGAACTACCTGATCGAACACGGTGTGCTCGCGACGGGTTTGAACTACCCGGTGGTCCCTAAGGGAGACGAAACGATAAGGTTCCAGATCAACGCGGACCACACCCCAGCAGACATTGATTACGTTCTGAGCGTGCTCGAGAAGTACAGAAAAGAACGCTGGAACGTGTGATTGTCTGGCTAACATGTGGTATTATAATTATGCGAACCCAAAACCTTGTGAAGGGAGGTAGAGGGAATGAAGAAACTGCTGGTATTTGCTGTGATTCTCGCTGTGCTCTCAGTCTTCGCACAAACGCTCAACTGGGCGCTCTTGCAGGAGCCAAAAACTCTGAACCCGTGGAACCACTACGGACCGAACGCCACGGTCTGGAACAGCTACGTACTCGGGACCTGGTACGGGGCACTCTACGGTTATTCCGACGTGAGGTTTGACTGGATCCCGAGCCTGGCAGCGGACCTTCCGAAGATCGAACAGGAAGGGGACCTGTGGGTCTACACGATTCCACTCAGACAGGATGTTGTGTGGTCCGATGGGACGAAGTTCACGGCAGATGACGTTGTTTGGACGATGAACACGGTGTTGAAGCTCATCAAGGAATACGGCCTGGGTGGAAACTGGGCGAGCATGATCGATCCAGACTACTTTGTCAAGGCAGAAAAAGTTGACGATTTCACAGTGAAGGTGTACTTCACCCAGCCGAGTTTGGCCAAGGCAAACTTTGGAGCTCTGATGGCGCCCATACTGCAAAAGAAGTACTGGGAGCCAAAAGTTCAGGAAGCTTTGAAGACCGGTGCTCCGCTGCAGACACTCTACAACTACGACAATTCCGACGAGCCCATCATAGGCCCGTTCAAGCTCGTCAAATGGGAAAAAGGTGCGTTCGTACAACAGGCTGCAAGACCTGACTATTTCGACAGAGGAAGCACGCTGATTCTCTACAAGAACGGAGCCGTTGAGATCAAGAATCCCAACACGGGCTTCCACTGGGTTGGCTACGGAGAACCCACCGGTGAAAAGATGCTCGAGCTCGTCACCGGTCCGTATGTCGATGACATCATTTACAGAATCTATCTGAACAGGGCTGCCGCGATCACGGCACTGATCAACGGTGATGTCAGCTTCGTGTTCAACTCGCTCGGTCTGCAGAAAGGCGAGGCAGACCAGCTGGCCAAGGCGAGCGGTGTGAAGGTCATCAGCAACACGACCAACGGCTTCAGGTACATGTGCTTCAACATGAGAAGGTATCCGATGAACATCAAAGAGTTCAGGCAGGCCATAGCGGCGCTCATCGACAGAGAGTTCCTGTGCTCCAGAGTGCTCGGTGGTCAGGCGTTCCCGCAGTACAGCGTGGTGCCCGTTGGAAACGCGTTCTGGTACAACCCGAAGGTTCCAGAACTCACGCCCGGTTACGGTCTCAGCTACGGTGAGAGAAGAAAACTCGCCATAGAATTGCTCAAGAAAGCGGGCTTCAAATGGGTTGTTGAACCGAAGATCGAGGGCAACAACGTGGTTAGACAGGGTAGGGGCCTCATCGCACCGAATGGACAGAGGATTGAGCAGATTGAATTGCTTGCTCCCGGTACCGGCTACGATCCGATGAGGGCGACGATGGCACTCTACATCGAAAGATGGGCCAACGAAATTGGTATACCCATCAAAGCCAACCTGGTCGATTTCAACTACATCGTGCAGAGGGTCTGGGACGAACCGTTCAACTTCGATATCTACATGCTCGGTTGGAGCTTGGGATATTATCCAGACCACATGGCGGACTTCTTCCACAGCAAGCGCGCTGGTGTTGGTGACTTCAACGCAGCTGGCTACAACAATCCAGAGTTCGACAAGCTCGCTGATGAGTTCCTTGCCGCTTCTGACATAAACAAAGCGAGAGAACTTGGCTTCAAGCTGCAGGAAATCCTGGCGGAAGATCTGCCCTACATCGTCCTCTTCGACACACCGATCATCGAAGCTTACAGGATTGATCAGATCGTCTTCCCGTACGAGCAAACACTGTCTGGATTGCAGTACGTCAGTGGTGTTCCCGCTCTGGTCAAAGCTGCTCAGTGATGGAACGTTAGACTCGTAGGATTTCCCAACCGCCCTCTCCGGGCGGTTGGGTTTTTGGAAAGGGAGGAGATCGCGCGTGCTCAAATTTCTGGGAAAAAGAGTGTTGCAAATAGTGATACTACTCTTCATCTACGTGACCGTGGTCTACTGGTTGATCGAGGCGATGCCAGGAAGTTTTGTCGATCAGTACCTTCTCAATCCGAAACTCACGCCCGAGATCAGAGAGAATTTGAAGAGGCAGTTCGGTTTCGACAAACCTGCTCACATGAGGTATTTGATATACATGAGAAACTTCCTGAAACTGGACCTAGGAATCTCGTTTTCTTACTTTCCCACGAAGGTTACAACGATAATCGCTGAAAGGCTCCCCAGGACCGTTTTTCTTTTCGTCACTTCGACGCTTGTGTCGTATGCCCTTGGATACAGCCTTGGTAAACGCGCAGCGTGGAAGAGGAGTGGCGTGCTGGACAAAGCGACCACCTTCGTTGGCATAGTTTTCTGGACGATATTCTTACCGTTGCTCGCCATCTTCAACATATGGTTGTTCGGTGTGATCCTGAAGATCTTACCTTTGAACCAGTTCATCGACCCGAACTTATGGAAGAACGCACCTTTGTCCGCCCAAACGATTTTTATAAGGCTTCTTTCAAACGCTCTGGTTTTCCTCATAGTTTTTCTAATAGCGTTGCTGGTTTCCAACAGACTCAAGACGATTCCCGCAAAAAAGCTCACACTTTACGTTTCTTCCATTGCCACGATTGTTGTATCAGTTTCGATATGGATCCTCTCAGGCTATTCTATCTACGCCTGGGATATCATAAAGCACATGGTGCTTCCCGTGCTCACACTCACGTTGTACTCTTTTGCCGGTAGCATGCTCGTCATGCGCGATACGATGCTCGATGTGATAAAGGAAGATTACATAACCACCGCGAAGGCCAAAGGCTTACCAGACGGCGTCGTTAGAGACAAACACGCGGCGAGAAATGCGCTTTTACCTCTTGTCACCAATTTCGTCATCAGTCTTGGTGCCACGGTGGGTGGGGGTATCATCACCGAAACCATGTTCTCCTGGCCCGGAATGGGGCGTGCCTATCTGGAAGCGCTCAACAGTCAAGATACCCCGTTGTTGATAGGCCTTCTGGTCTTCACTGGCATCTTCGTCCTCATCGCACATTTGGTGGCCGACATAATGTATGCGGTGCTCGATCCGCGCATAAGGTATTGAGGGAGTGATCGATTGTGACTGAGATGGTCGTTGTTGAGCCGCTCTGGAAGATAAGGTTCAAACTCTGGTTGAGATCTCTCAGGACCGGTTGGGAACTTTTCAAAGAGAGAAAGCTCGCTCTTTTTGGCCTGGGCGTGATAATATTCTTCGCGATCTTTGGCCTTCTTTACCCGGTTTATCCACTGATCATGAAGAACATCTTCTGGAAAAACGATTTGTTCACATACCAGACCTTCCTGCCGTACGATCCGATCGTCGGTTTTGATCCGTACATAGTGAGCCATCCCTCGCCTCCGTCGCTGAGACATCCTCTGGGTACCGATCCGCTGGGTAGGGACATCTTCGCGATGATCATGTACAGTACGCCGAGAGAGTTCGTGCTCGGTATCACTGCGGCTCTGATAACCGTCTTCATAGGCACGATCATAGGAGCCAGCGCTGCGTATTACGGTGGGGTCATAGACACGTTCTTCATGCGGCTCGCGGACATCATCATGTTATTCCCAAGCTTGGCACTGCTCATGGTCCTGAGCGCGTTCATGGAACTGACTCTGTTCAGACTTGCCCTCATCATGGGCATCCTTGCGGGCTTTGGGTCCATAACACTGGTTTTGAAGGCTCAGGCATTGACTGTCAAGGTCAGACCTTTCATAGATGCCGCAAAATCGACGGGCGCGAGCGATGCGTACATCATATTCCGCCACATCATCCCGAACATCCTTCCCCTTTCTTTCCTTTACATGATGTTCAACGTCACCGGCGCGATATTCACAGAAGCGGTCCTCTCTTTCCTCGGGTTGGCCAACATACGCATGAGCTGGGGCGTTATCATCCAGATGGCTGAATCTTCCGGTTATCTCATGGGTAGCAGCATTGGGGCGTACTGGTGGTTGTGGCTCCCGGCGGGTGCGTGTATCACGCTGCTGTGCTCGTCGTTCTACTTCTTGGGTCGAGGACTTGAAGAGATCGTCAATCCAAGATTGAGAAAGAGGTGATCTCGGTGCTCCTGTCCGTGCGAGACCTGCGGATGTATTACAGGACGAAGATGGGATATGTGAAGGCTGTGGACGGTATAAACTTCGATCTGGATCAAGGGGAAAGCCTGGGTATAGTGGGTGAGTCTGGTTGTGGAAAAACGTCGATATCGATGACGATCCTCAGATTGTTGCCAGAAAACGCCGAGTTCGTATCCGGCAGCGTGCTCTTCGATATGGGAAATGGGCCTGTGGATCTGGTGAAGTTGCCGGAATCGGAAATGAGGAAATACAGATGGCGCGGAATCTCCATGATATTCCAGGCGGCCATGAACTCTCTGAACCCCGTCTACAAGGTTGGCGATCAGATCGTTGAGGCCATCCAGAACCACTTCCCGGACATGCCCATAGACAGGGCCAAGCAAAAGGTTGCGGAGCTCTTCACCCTGGTTGGGCTCGATCCGTCCCGCATGGAGCAGTATCCACACCAGTACAGCGGTGGGATGAAACAGAGGGCCGTCATCGCCATGGCACTCGCCTGTGATCCAAAGGTGATCATAGCGGACGAACCGACCACGGCACTCGACGTGATCGTTCAGGACAGGATCTTGAAGGAGATAAGAAAGATCCAGAAGAAACTGAACATGGCGATGATCTACATATCGCACGACATCGCTGTGATCGCCGAGGTGAGCGATAAAATCGCTGTCATGTACGCTGGAAAGTTCGTAGAATTGGCCGATGCTGTGACGATCTTCAAACGGCCCATGCACCCGTACACGTACGGTTTGATGCACGCGTTCCCGAGCACAGTCGGTGAAAAGACCGAGCTCGTGACGATACCCGGTGAGCCACCGAACCTTTTAAACCCACCGAAGGGCTGTCGCTTCGCACCGAGATGTCCCAAGGCGGATCAAACGTGTATGGAGATCGAACCGGAGTACCGTGAAGTGGAGAAAGGCCACTTTTTGGCCTGTCATCATCCTGTCCAGCCTAACGAGGTGGTGCGTTTCTATGCAGACTAACGATGTGGTGCTGAAGATAGAGAACCTTAGAAAACTCTTTCCTGCGGAGCGGAAGATCTTCGGAAAGGTGAAAAATTTCGTCTACGCAGTTGATGACATAAGCTTCGAGATAAGAAGGAAGGAATCGCTCGCTCTGGTGGGTGAATCCGGTTGCGGGAAGACCACCACCGGGAGAGTGCTGGTCGGACTGGAAGAACCGACCTCTGGCAGGATCGTAGTCGAGCAGGAAGACGTGACACCGTTGCTGTACGAAGACGAATCGGCAGCGCGAAGATACGTGCAGCAGACTTACGTGAAGAGGTTTGCGAGCATGAGTGACGAACAGCTGAAGTCTTTGAAGGGCATAGATGCCATCTACGCGCAGAGGTTTCTCGATCTTGGCAGAAACGAAGCCAAATTCGTGGATGATTTGCTCAAAAACAGGCGAGAGCGCATCTGGCAGTTGAGGCGGAGGATCCAGATGATCTTTCAGGATCCGTACGAATCTTTGAACCCGAGGATGACGATTTTCGATATCGTCGCGGAGCCACTGAACATACACGGAATTGGCAATCTCAAAGAGAGGGAGGAAATGGTCGCGAAAATATTAGCGGATGTTGGGCTCACCCCACCGGAAACTTTCATGTTCCGTTTCCCGCACGAGCTTTCCGGCGGTCAAAGGCAGCGCGTGGCGATAGCCAGGGCGCTCATACTGAATCCTTCTTTCGTGGTCGCGGACGAGCCAACCTCCATGCTCGACGTTTCGATAAGGACCGGTGTGATGAAACTGATGATGAGGCTTGCGGAAGAACACGAGATGAGTTACCTTTACATCACGCACGATCTCGCGGTTGCCAGGTACATGAGCAACGACATAGCTGTCATGTATCTTGGCAAGATTGTCGAGAAGGGTCCAACGGAGGAGGTTCTCAAAAATCCGCTGCATCCTTACACGCAGGCGTTGCTCGCGGCCGTTCCGATCCCCGATCCCGAAGTGAAGCGAGGAGAGCCGAACATAAAAGGTAGCGTCCCAAGGCCCATAAATCCTCCTCCACGTTGCAGATTCTTCGAGAGATGCCCTTATGCCGTTGACTTTTGCGAGAAGAACGATCATCCTCCTTTGAAGGAAGTTGCGCCGAAACATTTCGTTGCGTGCTATGTTGTCTCGGGCGAAGCGAGCTGAGTTCTGGAAGTTCGTTTTCTGGATCGCGCTGGCCCTGGTGGTGCTCAACTACACCACCGGGGTTTTCGTTTATAGAAATTACGCGGATAAACTCTCGAAAGCGAAGGCCGTCTGCAAGGTTCGCTTCGAAGATGGAACCATCCGCGGAAGAGTTGTGATCGAAGGTTTCAGTGGTTTGAAGATCCATCCTGTGGATTATCAGGTCTATTTCCAGGACAACAGAAGGGGAAACGTTCTGAAACTCGTTTCCAATTCCATGTTTGGCCAAAAGGAAGCCGAATTCGTCACAGACGCGTGGGCAGGCTACGAACAAGGAAGCTGGCACGCTCAGGGTTACAGTAACGTGTCGATCGAATGGCTCTGGTTGAAGATAAACCTGTATCTCCCCTTAGAGGTGGAGATCGAATGAGAAAGATCGCCTTCTTTGTCGCGGTCACGATCCTTTCTTACCACGCCTTTGTTTTCGAACTGCTTCTGGACCAATTTTCCCCGTTGCCGGTGAGTGTGGTGTGGTTGCTCTCGCTCGTCTTATCCTGGTGGGCGGGAAGAGAACTTGAACATTTTTCTAAAACGCTGCTCGTACTCACGGTCTCTTTCATCATCGCGGGAGTTTTGAGCTACGTTTTGATAGGTTACTACATGAAGGAGACCATTCAGTTCATCGTTCAGACGCTGACGATGAAGGCGGTGTCCGTTTCACTGCTCGTCTTTTTCACGTCCAGCATCATGGCGGCGTTTCTCGGATTCATGTTCAAACCAAGGCAGTAAGATTCCAAGACAGTTGTTGAGGATGTGGCAAACCGTCGCGGAGAAAAGGCTGCCAGTTTTCAACGTGGAATCTGCGAAGATGAATCCGGCCGCAAGCCTGTAGATCATGTTGTAATAAGAAAACGGTTCGAAGCCGGAGACAACGTTGAACAGGTGTATCGCTGAAAAGATCAGACCGTTGACGAACGCGTTCGGATACAGTGTGAGTATGGCTCCCCTGAACAAGAGTTCCTCGGACACGGGTAACAGCAGACCCAGCGTGAGCATGTTCGTGGTCGAAGGTTCGATGTTCACGTTCGCAGCCTTTGCCCCAAGAAATTTTCCCAGAATCATCGTGAAAGCGAACAGCAACGCGAAAGGGATAAAACCTTTCAGATGGGGTGAAAAACCGAACATGGGCTGTCGAATGTAGATCAGGGCAGAGTAAGAGATCTGTGCGATGGAAAGGTAGACGAGTCTCGACCTGAACCCCACGAACCTGAACAGATTTTGAATCACGGCCAGACCTGCCAGAATGAAGAAAACCTCAGCGAGCTTCAAGGACATTCCTCTCCAGAACGTTTCTCACCCTGGAACTGCACACGCCGCAGAGCTGACAGATTTCCCTGCAATCCGGTGTGGTCTCTGCCTTCAGAGCCTTTTTCAATTCCTCCACCAGGAAAGATTTGTCCACACCGATGTCGATGTGATCCCAGGGTAAGGGTTCATCGACCGATCTGCTTTTCAGCAACTGTTCCAGCTTTAAACCTACCGTTTCCAGGGCTTTCGTCCACTTCGAATAATCGAACAAATTCTGCCAGCTGTCGTAACACGCGCCCAGCTCGTAAGCTTTCATGACTACGGAGAACACCTTTCGATCTCCCCTCGACAGCAAACCCTCAACCATACTCATCTTCGGATCGTGGAAGTCGAGCTTCGCGAATCTCTTGGCTTCTGAAAGGACACTCTTCGCATGTTCGAAGTACTCCAGATCCTTCTGTTCGGCGAACTGGAAAGGTGTGTGGGGTTTGGGAACGAACATCGCTACGGACAGAGTGACGAGGTCGAATCCAATTTTCTTCGCGATCTTCGCCATGGAAACTATGCCTCTGAGATCCTCGTCTGTTTCCGTCGGGAGTCCCACCATGAAATACAGTTTCACCCTGTGCCAGCCGTTTTTTCTTGCGAGCTCCAGCGCCCGGACGAAATCTTCGTCCGAAACGTTCTTGTTTATGACGTTCCTCAATCTCTGCGTTCCCGCTTCGGGAGCGAACGTCAAACCCGTTCTTCTCGCCCCACCGATGTTGTTTGCCAGCGTGACACCGAAGGCATCCAGACGGGTCGAAGGTATGGAAACGGATATGAACCTTGAATCTGAGATCTGTTTGAGATCTTCGACGATCTTGATTATCGCCGTGTGGTCCGCACTGGAAAGTGAAAGTAATCCAATCTCTTCGTAACCTGTACATGCCAGGGTTTGCAACGCCTCCTCGAGGACCTCGCTCGAGAACTTTTCCCTGACAGGCCTGTAGATGAATCCTGCCTGGCAGAACCTGCATCCCCTCGTGCAACCGCGCATGATTTCGATGGAGATTCTATCGTGGACGAGCTGCATGTGTGGTACGATGCGTCTGATCAGCTTTCGTTTGAGCATTGGTTCGATCCTTCTTTTCACTCTCTCGGGAACGCCAGGTTCGACTGGTTTCGGTGGAACGTCGTCGCTGTAGAGAGAAGGAACGTAGACACCTTCGATCTTTGAGAGAACCTTCAACCTCTCGCTTCTCTCCATGCCCTTCGTCTCGATCAGAACCTGTACGATTTCTCTCACCACACTCTCTCCATCCCCGATCACCATGGCATCGAACACGGGTGCGATCGGTTCTGGATTCACCGTGCACGGACCACCGGCGATCACGATGGGATCGACCTGCGTTCTTTCTCTCGCGAGGATGGGTATCCCTGCGAGCTCGAGTGCGTGGAGTACGTTGGTGTACAGCAATTCGTGTTGGAGCGAAATTCCAAGAACGTCCAGATCTCTGACCGCTGTCTTCGATTCGAGGGTGAACAAAGGAAGATTTTTCCTCCTCATCTCGTTCATCATGTCGATCCAGGGCATGAAGATCCTCTCGGCCCACACTTCTTCCATACTGTTGAGCACATCGTTGATGATCATCAGTCCGAGGTTCGACATGCCAACTTCGTAGACGTCCGGAAACAGCAGTCCAACCCTCAACTTCACACGGGATGGATCTTTGACGATCTGGTTGTATTCACCGCCTATGTACCTTGCGGGCTTTTCGACACTCTCGAGAATTTCGTGGAGCCGTCTCAGGATCATTTTCTCAACTCCCAGTAGTATTCCAGAATTTTCCTCGCTACGGGCGCGGCCGCTTCACCACCGGCACCCGCATTCTCGAGCAACACCGTGACCACCACCTGCGGCTTCTCGACGGGGCTGAAACCGGCAAACCACGAATGTGATTTTTCTCCAGGCTTACCCACTTCGGCCGTTCCAGTCTTTCCAGCCGCTTGAAACGTCGCACCCCTGAATGCCTGATAGGCCGTGCCTTCGTCGGCCGGACCGTCCCTGTAAGAAACCACCTCGACGAGCGCGTTCGAAAGAAAAGACCAAACCGAGGGTTCCAGATCAACTGTGAAAGAGACCACAGGTTGGACTGTCTCTTTCGACCTGGTGTTCGGATCGAAAATCTCGAGCAGTACGTGCGGTGTGTAACACGTTCCTCTGTTCGCTACAGTGTTGAAGAAATTGAGAACCTGTATGGGACTCATGAGTATGAAACCCTGGCCTATACCGCAGAGGATCGTATCACCGGGATACCAAATCTCTCCAAACCTTCTCTGTTTCCAGGATGGATCTGGAAACAATCCTTCCACTTCACCCGGCAGATCGATGCCCGTTCTGGAGGCGATCCTGAACTTATCCGCCCACAGTTTCATCTTTTCGATGCCGAGTTTCAAAGCGAGCTGGTAAAAGAAAACGTTGCACGAAACGCGCAGTGCTTTTCGCAGGTCTGTCACACCGTGTCCAGGACTGTACCAGTCTTTGTACACCCCTGCGACTCTACCGTCGGACGTCCTGTATTCGTAGTAACCCGGACAGTTCACCACGAATTGTTCCGAACCGAACTCCTCCAAGTACGCGATCGCGTAGAGTGGTTTTATCACCGAACCGACAGCATAAAGCGAACTCGTTGCACGGTTCAGAAGCGGTGCGTTGGGATCGTTTACAAGTTTTTCCCATCGTCTTGGCTCGATACCGCCAACCAGATCGTTCGGATTGAAACCGGGATTCGATGCCATCGCGAGGATCTCTCCGTTGATGGATTGAACTATGATCGTTCCCCTGTGATTTGACTCTTTCAGGAGTTCTTCTGCATACTCTTGAAGTCTTGAATCTATCGTGAGAACCACGTCTTTTCCAGGGAGCGGAGGAGAGGTGAGCAACCTGCCCAGGGTTTTTCCCGAAGGAGAAATGCTCACCAGTTCGTATCCGAGTTTGCCTTTCAGAAGGGAATCGTACTGTTTCTCCACCCCAGCCACACCGTTTCGGGAAGCATCGACGTAGCCAACAACGTGCGGCGCTGTTCCTCTGTATTTACGCACATAACGTTTTTCTATGTAGACTCCCGCCTTCTGAAGACTCGCCGCCTCAACTTGCGTGACGGTCAGTCTGCCTTCGAGTATGAGCTGGAGCTTTCTTTCCTGTCCCAATATCTTCTCAACTTCATCGAAATCCGTCGCGAGCGTGGCGTGTGCCACGAGTTCTTCTTCATCCCACGCGAGCACCACACCATCTCTGCTCAGTATGCGACCGCGCGGGGCATCCAGACTCCTCAAATGGATTCTGAGCGATTCGACGTATTCTCTGTGCGCTCTCTCTTCAAGGACCTGAAGCACGAACGCCCGGCCGAGCAAGAGGAGAAACGGCGCGATGAGCAGCACGTACACGGCGATCTTAGACCTTTTCAATTCTGACCCTCCACAGCGTTAAGCCCAGCAACGAGAAGATTACCGCACCGATCCAGTGGCTCTTCATGAAAACGAAGCTCACACAGAGTGCAGCTGAATAGATCAGGAATGGAACGAAAGCTTTCAGAAAATATTCCCGCCAGACCAGAGATAGAACGTAGAGAATGAACAGGACAATGTAACCGATGTGTAGATCGGCAAAACAAGCTATCGAGTGGAACATGAGGACGATCATGACACGCAGAGGATCGAACACGGATTCGAACCAGAGATATTCCAGCAGCATGTAGAGGATCAAAGAAGGAAAAAGATCGAAGAACCCGCCATCCAGAACGATGCACGCCGTTCCGATGCCAAACAGGGTCAAATTCCTTGAAAGGCGACTTTTCAATACTGACACTCTGGATCCACCCGGTTCATCAGCTCACCGGTGACAATGTATTTCTCAAGGATTTCGAACGTTTCGTTCATCAAGCTGTTCAAAGCCTCTTCACAGTGAGCACCGACGTGCGGCGACATGACCACGTTGCGGAGCGTGTTGAATGGGAACCTGCTCGGAAGGACACATTCCCTGTCGGTAGAGGGATACGTGTACCAGGTGTCGATCGCGGCACCCGCGAGCACGCCGTCCCTCAGGGCTTCAAACAACGCCTGTTCGTCGACCACCTCGCCCCTCGACACGTTGATGAGAAACTTGTTCTTCATTCTGAACAATCTTTCTCTGTTGAAAAGGTTCCTGGTCTCTTTGGTGAGCGGTACGGTTATGAAAATCACATCGCTCGTTTCGATCGCCCAATCCAAATCGGAGGTGATCCGATCCTTCACCATGGGGGCAGTCCTTTTGACCGCCACGATCTCGCAGGAGAACGGTTGTAGAAGTCGTGCGAGGTGTTGACCGATGTGCCCAAAGCCAACGATGCAAACCTTCTTTTTCTGCAAGCTGACCCAGTAGTCTTTCTCTCCCCCGTGCACCGAATAGCCGTGCCATACGCCGTACCTCAGATCGTGATCGTATTCGACCACGCGGCCGAGTAAAGAGAGTGCGAGTGCGAGCGCCCTTTCGGCAACGGCGGAAGCGTTCGAATGGCAGTTGCACACCTGTATTCCTCTTTCTCTGATTGCCTGCCAGTCCAAGGCGTTGACGCCGGCCATCGGAACGATGATCAATCGCAGCTTCTGCGCCTTCTGAATCTCCTCTGCGGAGAGCCTCGCGGTAACCACCACGTCGGCCATGCTGAGGAGAGAATCCAGAGAGCCTTCGTGGCGCGTTTTGAAAGTGATACCGGGATACTTGTTCTTCATCTCTTCGATCCTTTTCAGCCATCGATCGTCGAGTCTGTTGAGAAAGAGTACCAGCATCAACATCACCTCAGAGCTTGAGAATCATTTCGTACTGTTCGAAGAGCGGTTTAAAACCCGTCTGATCCGCCGCTTCGTAGAGCGGATCGTCTTCAGGAACGTTCCCCATGAAGCAAACTTTTCTGTTCTCGATCGAGCAGACGTAGTTGACGGCTTGCTCCAAAAGCTCTGTGTAAGAAGTTTCTGTGCTGGTTGGGGCACAGTCCACGATGAACGCGTTTTCTTCGCTCCTTCCCCAGACGACATAACCAGAGAGAGGATGTGCGGCTCTGGCCATCCTGTACCTGTCGGCGGACAGTAAGAGGGTGAGAGGCTCTCTTTGCCAGTTGGGGCGTCTGGAAAATTTCACCAGAGCTTCGAGCGCACTTTTGTGAATGGATTCTCTCTCCGCTTTGAGAAACCTGGCAGAGACCGACGGGACTGGCAGGTGTCTGATCATGGAGACGAGCCTTCTTGAGACTCTGAATCCGAAGCGGGAATAGAAACGTACAACCTTCTCCTGGTTCGCGAGAACTTCGAGCACCACGTCTGTGACGTTTCTCTTCTTCATTGCTTCAAGACAGAAAGACAGGATTTCCCCTCCCAGCCCTTTGTTTCTCTCTTCCTTGACGACTCCCATCGAATCGATCCTTCCCCTGTTCTTTCTGATGCAGCACAGAACGAATCCCACGGGCTTGCCGTTTTTGAAAAAGACGTAGGAATCCGTGAGTGAAACGGAGTTCTCACGCACATCCAGATTGAAGGAAAACAGATCCCACTTGATAGGTATCGGGTAATCTTCAAAAATCTGGTTCACCAGCTGCAAGAATCTGAGTGTCGGAAACTCAGAAACCCTAACCGTTTCGTACATGGGTTCACCCCGTCACACCGAGATGTTGAACCCACCCTGGGACTTTTTATCGACGTTGGTAGACTTCATCGCGGTCCGCCAAGCTTCGAGGAGTTCCTCAAAATAACCTAAGATCTCGTCGAGTTTCTTCAAGTCCTTCTTGATGTTCGCTTCCACCAGCGTTCTGTACATGTAAAGGTACAGCGACCTCAAAGACTGCGCGATCTGCCCACCTTTTTCCATGTCTAAGGAAGCGTTCAGCTCTATCAGTATGTCCTGCACTTTCTTGATCCGTTCGTTGGCCTCTATGAAGTACTCTTTTTCTATGAACTCCCTCGCTTCCTTCAGAAGCTCCACAGATCTTTCATACAGCATCTCGATCAGCTTGGCAGGGCTGGCTGTCAGTACCGCATTTTCGAGATAGTGGTCCTTCATCATGAAAGCTTCGCCTCCCTCAGTTTCAAGAGAGCCCTCTGGAAGAGGTTCGAGTAGAATTTCATGACCTGCGGTATTTCCTGTTCCAAGCAGCTGGCTATGGAGGACATATCCTGCCGCTCGAGCGCTTTCAAAAAGTTCTTCAGTTTGGCGACCACTTCAGAATTGTCATCCATCTCCATCGGTACGATTGCCAGCACACTCTGCCTCAAATCATCGAGTGCCGAGATGGCGTTCGATAGATCCTCTATGTCCTTGAACGCGCTGGGTTCCAGCTCCCTCACCTTTGCGGCCACGTTCGGCAGCAAGTTGATCACCGTGTCTATGTAGTGCAGGATGCTGGGCAACATTTCTTCAAGATAGTCCTGCGGGGTGGCGAACTCCATCGTGATCGTTTCGTCTTCGTGGAGTGGTTCTGAAAGCCTCTCCGAAAGCTTGTGGGGTTCGACTCTCTCGCTGTCTATGCTGATCGTTTTCAGTACCATGCCTTTCGGGGCGACGCGTTCGTAAAGCTCTCCGAGATTGCCGAATTCGTCTTTCGAAAACGTCAGTTCCTGACCGTTGAGAAAAACCTTAACCACGCTCTTCAACCCCTTTTCAAGAATGCCAGTGACAGCAGGGCCACCGTCTTCGCATCCGTTATCTCACCATCGATACACATCCTGAGCGCATCTTTGAGAGGTAATCTGATCGTTTCGACGATTTCATCGACGTCGAGATCCTGTTCGTGCTGGCTGAGCTCCTCGGCGATGTAAAGGTGTATCCTCTCGTTGGAGAAACCTGGACTGGTATATAAGAAACCGACGTACTCAAGTTTGCCCGCATTTATACCGGTCTCCTCGCGAAGTTCCCTGAGAGCGCACTGTTCCGGTTTCTCACCCAGATCCAGTTTGCCTGCGGGTACCTCGATCAGGACTTCTCCCACAGGATATCTGAACTGTTTCACCAAGACCACGTCACCGTTATCGAAGAGCGGAAGTACCGCCACGGCACCGGGATGCAGCACGACTTCCCTTAAGGAAGTCCGCCCGTTGGTCAGCGACACACGATCGACCTTGACCGTGATGATTCTACCAGCAAAAACGGTTTTGCTTTCAAGTGTTTTCTCTTCCATACGTCTCCTCCCGAACGGCCAGCGTTTCCAGCTCCACCGGGACCACGTTCGATACCCCATCCACCATAGTTATACCGTGGAGCGTGCTCGCGGCCTCCATGACGACCTTGTTGTGCGTGATCACGATGAACTGTGCGCGTTCTTTGTTTATCGTGAGCATGCGTTTGAATCTCTCGGCGTTGAACTCGTCGAGCGCGGCGTCGATCTCGTCGAGTACGTAGAAGGGACTCGGATTGACCTCCATGAGTGAGAAGAGCAACGCTATGCCAACGAGGGACTTTTCTCCGCCAGAAAGCAGCTGCAATTTCTGAACCCTCTTTCCAGGTTTCTTGAGGGATATCTCGAGGCCCGCCTCGAGCAGGTCCTTGCCCGGTTCCAGCTTGATTTCTCCCTCGGCTCCCGGGAAGAGCTGCGAGATGTAGCGAGAGAAGGCCGCGTTGACCTGCTCGTACACGTCCAGGAACCTCTTCCGTGCCTCTTCATCGGTTTTTTCTATGAGCTCCTCGATCTTTCTCTTGGAATCCTCAAGGTCTTTTTTCTCCACCAGCAGTTCTTCGTACCTTCTTTCGATCTCGTTGTACTCCTCGATGGCGGTCAGATCGACCGGACCGAGGTACTTTATCTTGTTCTGGAGATCCTCCATCTCGTTTTTCAGCGATTCGAGAACCTCTTCGCTCAATTCTTCCACTTTCTGCGCAGATTCCATGTCGATCTCCTTCAGATGTTGCTCTATACGGTTTTTAACTTCCTGAACGAGCAATTCTAAATGGTGAGCGTTTTCTCTGAGCCTTTCCCTTTCTTCCTTGAGTTCGTTCATCCTCATTTCTATATCGTTCAGCTGGGCGAGTTTTTGATCCTTGTCCATCCTCTGCATCCTCATGGTCTCAAAGAGCTCTTCGGTCTCTTTGCGTATCGATTCGAGTTCCTTTGCGTTCTCCAGAAGCTCAACTTTGATCTTTTCTATCTGTGTCTCGAGTTCAACGCTCTGCCTCTGCAGGTTCAGCTTTTCTTCAGCCAGTTTCTCCGTCTGGTTCTTTATCCTCTCCAGTTCAGATTCGTAGTGCAGCTTCTTCTCCAAGGCTCCTGTGAGTTCCGCTTTCAGATCGAAATACCTTGTGGAGATCTCATCGAGCGACTGCTTCTCGAGCTGCAGTTCTTTGTCGAAGCCTTCGATGCTTTCATGTAGTTTTTCTTCTTGAAGACGCAGTTCGTCCAGCTGGTTCAGAACTTCCTGTTTTCTGAGTTTCAATCCCTCAGAACGGCTCTTGTATTCCCTTTCCAGCTGCTGGAGCGAATCGAGTTCCTTCTTCACATCTTCGAAACTCCTGGACAGTTCCTCTATCATCCTCTTCGTCAGACTGTCCTGTGTCATGACTTCCACGAGCTCCCTCTCGACGAGTTCATGATGCTTTTTGAGCTCTTCCAGTTCCCTTTCCACTTCTTTCAACTCCGAGTCTATCCGTTTTTCGCTCGACGCTAACTGCATCCTCTGCGCTGCTATCTCGCCGAGCCTGGCCTTCCTCACGATGAGAGAATCGGACCTGTCGAGTGAAGATTCGCCGCCCGTTATGGAACCGTGTGGTCCAACGAGTTCTCCGTCGAGCGTGGCGACCCTGCATCTCAGCCTGTACTTTCGTTTCATATCTATCGCGTCTTCCAGTTTTTTCACGATTATGTCGCTTCCGAACAGGTAACTCGGCAGGGACGAAAACTGTGGAGAGACTTTCACCAGCTGTGCGGCGTAACCCACGAAACCGGGATGGTTTTCCGCCTCTCTCATTCTCGTGAATTGCGGTTCTATCAGATCCAGAGGAAGGAACGTCACGCGACCGATCTTTTCGTTCTTGAGCCACTCTATGATTCTCTGAGCGTCTTCCGCAGTTTCGACCACAACGTGTTGTACAGCCCCACCCAGCAGTGCTTCTATCGCCTTCGCGTGTTCGAGCTGGAAGCTGAGCAGGTTTCCGACCACATCATGAACGTTGGGAAATTCCCCCTCGGCTTTCTTCGCAAAGATGGCTCTCACCGCTCGGGAATAGCCCTCGTAACTGGCGATCAAATTGCGCAGTCTTCTCTCTTCTTCGTCCAGGTATCTCAGGTTCCTGCGAATTTCTTCAAGGTCCGCAACCAGCTGTTCCCGTCTGGTCTTCAATTCGCTGGTTCGTAACTCGATCTGTTTGAGCTCCTCGGAAAGTTTGTTCTTGCGATCGCTCGCCTTGCTTGATTTTTCAAACAGGGTGGAAAGTTCGTACTGAAGTGCGTTCAAACGTTCTATCTTCGCCGCAAGCTGTGTCTGCAACATGGAGAGCCTCTTTCTGAGATCTTCCATGGTCTCGTCGAGTTTGGTCAGCTCGTTCTCCAGAGCGATCTTTTTCTTTTCGACACCGGCGAGCTGTTCTCTCAAGAGCAACGCGTTCTTTTCCTTTTCCGAGTATCTGGACAGTATTTCCTGCCTGATCGCCTCCACCTCTCTGAGCTGTTCTTCTTTCTGATTCACCTCTTCGAGCAGGGCTTTGAAGATGAGACTGAGTTCATCTTTTCTCTTCTTCAACTGTGACACCTGCTCGTCTATCAGATAGACCTTCGTTGTGAGTTCAACGTACCGGTTTTCCATTTCGTTCAGCTTTTTGCTGTAAATCTCCCTCATCTCGCTGAGGGCAGCTTGACGTTTCTTGTAGTCCTCGAGCAGGTTGGTGAAAGCTTCTATACCTTTATCAACCTCTGCGAATTCTTCTTTGATCGATGACCATTGAGATTCGAGTTCTATGAGCCTTTTCTGCACCTGGTTGATCTTTTCCTGGTTCTCGGCGAACTGCGCCTCAAGGTTTTCCAACCTTCTTAAATCCCTCTTCAGAACGTTTCCGAAGAAGAACTTTCTCACTTCTTCGAGCCTTTCCGAGTATTCTTTGTACCGTTCCGCCCTTTTCGCTTTCAGATAGAGCGATTTTCTTTGTCTGTCAAGCTCTACCAGAAGATCCTGTATGCGCGTCAGGTTGCTGGAGACGTTTTCGAGTCTCTGCAGGGCCTCTCTCTTCTTCTCCCTGTAGAAGGAAGTTCCAGCCGCTTCCTCGAGAAGGGCCCTCATCTCCTCGGGCGTCGCGTTGGTGATTCTCTCTATCTGTCCCTGACCGACTATGGAATAGAGCTCCTTGCCCACCCCCGTGCCAGCGAACCTTTCGTGGATGTCTTTCAAACGTACCGGTTCACCGTTGAGCATGTAAACGTTCTTCCCATCAGAGGAGAGTGAACGTGCGACGGTGAAAGTGTCACCATCGTGTTCGAAGGTCAGCTCAACGTAGGCGGACGAGCTGGCAGGGGTGGTGCTGGAACCTGCGAAGATGATGTCGAACTTTTCCTCCGCGCGGAGCTGTTTCATCGACTGTTCACCGAAGACCCAGCGGATCGCATCGACGATGTTCGACTTTCCCCCTCCGTTGGGACCGACTATCGCGGTGACGCCTTCTGAAAAGTTCAGTCGTGTCGGTCTGGCGAAAGATTTGAACCCGTGCAGGAACATGCTTTTGAGTTTCATCGCCCTGCCCCCTCGATCAAACTCCGTGAACCAGCTGACCATCGATGTAAACTGCCAGCAGGTTCAGTTCTTCGTCCAGTGCGACGAAGTCCGCCATCGTACCTTCTTCGAGCAGGTTCGGTTCGATACCACTCGCCCTGGAAGGTGTAAAGCTCGACATGATGAACGCAGATCTCAGGGGCACACCGAGTTCGAAGACGAGATTTTTGACGGCCCGATCCATGGTGAGCGTGCTACCGGCGAGTGTCTCCTGACCATAAAGCTTCGCTACACCATGTTTGACCTCGACCTTCATCTGACCGAGCTCGTACACCCCATCGTCGAGTCCCGTGGCGGACATCGAATCGGTGATCAGGAGAGTTTTGAAAGGTCCCTTCGTTTTCGTAACGATCTGAACCGTCGCTGGATGGAGATGAACCAGATCACATATGATCTCACAATAGACTCGTTTGTTCGTCAGAACGGCCCCAACCACACCGGGCTCTCTGTGGTTGAACTCCCTCATCGCGTTGAACACGTGCGTCGCCCTGGTTGCCCCGGCTTTTATGGCGTCGAGTGTTTCGTTGAAGGTGGCGTTCGTGTGCGCGATGCTCACGATTATTCCACGCCTCCGCAAGAGCTTGATGACTCGCTCCGCACCCTTCAGTTCCGGCGCTATGGCGAACACCTTCACGATGTCGCCGTACCGAGAGAGGAATTTTTCCAGTTCGTCGGGGTCCGGTTCTTTCAAAAGTTCTCGTCTGTGAGCACCGCGTTTGCCGGGACTGAGGTACGGTCCTTCGATGTACAGGCCTGCGATCTTTGCAGCTGGAGTTTTGATCTGCATCGCCTTCTTGACCTTTTCTGCCACGCGTGCAATGTTTTCGAAGGTGTCAGACACGGTCGTTGGAAAAAAACGTCCCACACCGTGCTGGGCGTAAAAGGAGGAGAGCTTCAAAAATTCTTCGAAGCTCGCGTTCATCACGTCTATGCCCGCAGCACCGTGTGTGTGACTGTCCACGAACGCGGGTACAACTATCGGATAGTATCGATCAGCGTGAAGCTTAGTTTTTTCTATCGCGACGATTTTGCTGTTTTCCACAGTGATAGAAACATCCTGAAGCTCTCTGATTGGGGTGAACAACCGTTTCACTTTTATTCTCAATCGCACCAGCTCCCCACTCTTCACTTCAACAATTATGATACACCTATGTGGTACTATTGATCTAAAAGAGGAGGTGTTGGGATGCTGATCGTGAAAAACACAGGAGAGGTGAAGCTTGAGGCTCCGATCTCTGTGAAGGCCCTCGCGGAGAGAATGAAATACAGCGGAGTTATAGCGGCACTGCTCGATGGGAAGCTGATCGACGTTCGGGACGAAGTCGTTTCTGGACAGATAGAGTTCGTCACGCTCGATCACCCTGTGGCTCCCCAGGTGTACCGCCACACCATGTCACACATAATGGCCCAGGCGGTGATGAGGATCTTCGGTGAAAACAGAGTCCTGCTCGGCATAGGCCCGGTCATCGAGAACGGTTTCTACTACGATTTCGAGATCGTCGATGGCAGGATCGTGGAAGAAGACCTTCCAAGGATCGAAGAGGAGATGAGAAAGATCATCGAAGAAGACCTTACGATAGAGCGTTTCACGATGAAGAGGGATGAAGCCATCCAGTTCATGAAGAGCAGAGGTCAGAAATACAAGGTGGAGTTGCTGAGCGAGATGCAGGAAGAGACCGTGACGTTCTACAAGCAGGGAGAGTTCGTCGATCTGTGCAGAGGTCCACACCTTCCTTCCACCGGAATGGTGAAGCATTTCAAGTTGCTCTCGCTCTCTGGGGCGTACTGGAGGGGTGATGAGCGCAACCCGATGCTCCAGAGGATTTACGGAACAGCCTTTGCGAACGAGAACGAGTTGAACAGATACATCGAGATGATCGAGGAAGCCAAGCGGAGAGACCACAGAAAACTTGGGCCCGCACTCGGTATATTCTTCATAGATCACGAGAACGCGCCCGGTATGCCCATCTTCACACCCGCTGGAACGATCATCCTGCGCGAGCTAATGGATTTTTCGAGGGAGCTGCATCTGGCAAGCGGGTATCAGGAGGTCATGACACCTCTGGTGATGAGTGAAAAACTCTGGAGGATGTCGGGCCACTGGGATCACTACAAGGAAAACATGTACTTCACATCGAAAGAAGATCAGAACTTCGCCATAAAACCGATGAACTGTCCAGGCCACATACTCATATACAAGAGCAGGCCTGTGTCCTACAGGGATTTGCCGATCCGGTACTTCGAGTTCGGTAGGGTCCACAGGTACGAGAGGAGCGGAGTGCTGCACGGCTTGTTGCGCGTGAGGAGCTTCACACAGGACGATGCGCACATCTTCTGCAGGATAGACCAGATAGAAAAAGAGATCGTCGGCATCATAAGACTCATCGAAAGAATTTACGCACAGTTCGGTTTTGAATACTCCGTCGAGCTGAGCACCATGCCGGAGAACCACATGGGTGACGTGGAAACATGGAACATGGCCACGGAGTCGCTGAAAAATGCGCTGGACTCCATCAAGTTACCTTACACGATAAAAGAGGGCGAAGGGGCTTTCTACGGTCCCAAGATCGACTTTCACGTGAAGGATTCCATAGGCAGGACCTGGCAGTGTGCGACGGTACAGCTGGACTTTCTCATGCCGCAGAGGTTCGACCTCTACTACGTCGATTCGGATGGTTCACAGGTTCGGCCCGTGATGATACACACGGCCAAGTACGGAAGCTTGGAAAGGTTTTTGGGAATACTCATAGAGCATTTCGCCGGTGCATTCCCCACCTGGCTCGCTCCGACGCAGGTCGTGGTGCTACCGATTTCTGATCGTCACACACATTATGCAGAAAAGATCGTTGAGAAATTTTCAAACAGCGGTGTTAGAATCAAGCTCGACGCGCGTCATGAAACTCTGTCTTACAGGGTGAGAGAAGCGCAGACGATGAAGATACCCTACATGTTCATCGTTGGTGACAGGGAAATGAACGAGAACAAGGTCTCCGTGAGGACGAGGAAAGGAACAGATCTCGGGCCCAAGCATGTCGATCAAGTTTTGAGTATTATTGTTGAGGAAATAAAGACTCGTTCATTGAAGAATTTGTTAGAGGGATGAAGGATGGTGTGTAGAATTCTCAAGGAGAAAGATGCGTTGAGTGAACGCTTTGAAAGGTTGTGTTTGGCAGAAGAACCAACTTCCACTCTGTTCATCACCGATTCTTTGAAAGAAGGCCTATCGCCGCAGCTGGTCGTAAAGAAGGAATCTGTGGAACTGTACGATGCTGGAAAGCTGGTAGCCAGATTCGTGAACGAGCCTGGCAGTTACGATTCGATCTGGGCGTTCGTGAAATCTTACGTTGACAGGGAAGACTCTAAAGCCTCGCTGACCAGTTACAGACTCGCTCGGAGAGTGATCAGCGGCATACTGCAGGCGATGGTTGTCCTGATGGAGACGGAGGACAAGGAAGGGTTCAGTCATTCACAGAGAGTGGCACGTTTGTGTCTCGAGATGGCTGAAGAGCTCGGACTGGATGAAAAGCAGAAAACTCTGTTGAAAGAGTGTGCGATGCTTCACGACGTAGGAAAGATAGGCATAGAACAGTTGATGATGTACACTCCCACGAGGATCAGGATCTTCGAGAATATGCCGCAGGACCACACTGTGATGGGAGCGGTTTATCTGTCTTCCATCGAATACTTGTGGGATGTCGTGCCTGCCGTGAGATCTCACCACGAAAGGTGGGACGGAAAAGGTTATCCGGATGGGTTGAGAGGTGAAGAGATACCACTCTTCGCCAGGATCATAGCGATCTGTGATTATTTCGACGAGCTCACGCACTTCGTCACATCCGAGTGGGGTACTGGACCAAAGACGGAGGTTGAAGCCCTCGAGATGGTGAAAAATCAGAGCGGTAAGATGTTCGATCCGGAGTTGGTTGAAGTTTTCGTGAGGGTGATGGAAAAGAAACTTTCAGGCGGTCGCGTTGAAGAGTAATCCGAGAGGTTCGAGGAGCATCTGAACGAGCTGGAGTGGCAGATTCATGGCCATCCTCAGAAGCTGAATCTGTTGCTCCAGCTTTTCCCTTTCCTCCGGTGTGGCAAAATTCAGCTGGCTTTCGAGTTCCCTGATCCTCTCCTGTATCTGTTGCTTGTACTGCTGTTCCGTAGCCAAGTTGGCCTGCGTTTTCTCTCCAGGATAGTACACCCACACCGTCGTTCTGCCGGCTACTGCTGCGAGGAAGGATCCTCTCTTTCTGAGATCGAGGCTGATGCCACCCTGTATTATCACTCCGCCTTCCCGCTCGACCTTCCTCTTGAAGTACAGCCAGTTACTGATCTCCTGTGTGAGCACGCGCAGAATGCTTCGCCCAGCCGAAGCACTGTTCCACAGACCGAGCTCTCCAGGATCGAGTCTGTAACCGAGCGTCGGGTTCGACACAGACTCGAGCACGCTCACACCTTCTTGGAGAGTAACCTTAGAGCTTCTTTCACTATCTGTTCCGCGTTCATGTGCGGTTTGAAAACCTTTCTCACCGCATCTCGCGAGTCTGATTTCGAAAAGCCGAGCACCGTCAAAGCTTCGATCGCATCCAGATATTCTCTGTTCATGCTCGGCACGATGGAGAACTCTTCATCCTTCAGCTCCGATACGAGCCTTTCTGCCGTCTTTCGACCGATACCAGGCACCTGCGAGAGCCTTTCCACATCATTGTTCTTGATCATGTAGACGAATTCCTCAGGTTCGAGAGAAGAAAGGATCTTCAGAGCCGTCCTGTGACCGATCTTCGAAACTTTGGTAACTTTTTCGAAGATTTCGAGCTGTTCTTCTTCGAAAAATCCGTAGAGCGTGAACCCATCTTGGTTGAATTCGAGATGTGTGTGTAGTTTGACGTCCTCACCGATTCTCAAAGCTTCTAAGGTTTTCTGGTCGCAGAGGATTTGAAGGACGAAACCTGAGACGCTCAACAACACGGAGTTACCTTTTATTGCCTCTACCCGACCCTGAACGGCCCTCAGCAAGAGGGCTCACCTCACGATCGACCATTCTGGTTCCAGTTTTCCGTCCAGAACGTAGTCCCTTATGTACCCGACGAGGTACAGCGAACCTGTTATTATTATCGTCGGCCAGCCCTCCTGCTTTAGCGTCTCTATGGCTTTGATGGGATCCGGTTCGAACGAGACGTTCCTGTTGAACTGTTTCGCTATCTCGTAAGTTTCTTCAGGTTTCACAGAGCGGTGAGAGATCACGCGCGTTACAATCAGCCTTTCGAACAGTGGTCCGAGCCGTGAGAGCACCCCGACCTTGTCTTTATCGTCCAGTACACCGACGAGTCCTGCAAGCTTTTCACCTTTCAAGTACGTTTCGATGGTCTTTTTCAGACTCGCCGCGGCCGGCGCGTTGTGTGCCCCGTCGAAAATGTACCTCGGCTTTCCTTCGATGACTTCGAACCTCCCAGGATGGGTCGTCTTCTTCAGTGCCCTCCGAACGGCAGCTTCCTTGACCTCGAAACCGACCCTTTCGGCGAACAGCAAAAACGCCTGGAGTGCCACCGCGGCGTTCAGAAACTGGTGCTCACCGTTGAGCGTCAGTTCGAGGGCTCTGAAGTCTTTCAAACCTTTGAAATCGAATCTGTTCTCGTTGAGCTTCATTTCGGTGTTCTCGAAAGTGAAGTCTACACCGAAAAGATGAAGCTTGCTGTGTTTTTCTCTGCAAACGTTCTTGATCACTTCGACTGGTCCTGGTTTGGTCTCACCACACACCGTCGGGATCGAATCTTTCACGATGCCAGCTTTCTCGAAAGCGATCTTCTCCAGAGTGTCACCGAGGATGTGCATGTGATCGTAATCCACCGTGACTATGACGGCCACATCGCTCTTCAAAACGTTCGTCGCGTCGAACCTTCCACCGAGACCAACTTCTATTGCGGCCGTTCTAACGTTCAACCTCTGGAAGATGCAGAACGCCATCGCCGTTGTGAATTCGAAGAAACTGGGTTTGTTCGTCTCCCCCTCCTCGTCCATGATCCGGGCGAACCTCTGTACCCGCTCGAAGCATTCTGAGTACAGCTCGTCAGGCACGAACCTTTCGTTCACGAGGATTCTCTCTTTGAACGTTGAAAGGTGTGGTGAGTAATAACCGCCAGTTTGAAAACCGTGTTCTATCATCAGGTTACTCAAGAGCTTGGTGACGGATCCCTTTCCGTTGGTCCCCGTGATGTGAACGCTGCGAAAACTGTTCTGAGGATTTCCAAGCATCTCGCAGAGCCTGGCGATCCTCTCGAGGCCCAGCGTGATCTTTCCTGAAGGTCTTTCTTTGTAAAGGTATTCGAGCATCTGGAGATAATTCATGAGAGATCCTCCAAGATCTGTCTCAAAATTTTCAGCCTTTCTTCCACCTGGGACAGCTTCTGTTTCGCTTCGTTGATGGCATCTTCGGGCGCCCGGGTCAGGAAGTTTTCGTCCGACAGTTTTCTCTGGAGCCATTCTCTGTCTTCTTCGAGCTTCGAGATGTTCTTTTCGAGTCGTTTGATCTCTTCTTCGATGTTCATACCTTCCACGTTCACATAGACATGAACCTCGCTGGATACGAAAGCGGTCGCGCATCTTTCTGGCTTTCTGGGAACGTGTTCAATTTGTTCAACGAAAGCCAGCTTCTTGACGTAGAGTTCCTCTTCATTCGAGAGCGGCCTTCCGACGACGAAAAGTTGGAGAGGTTGCTTGGGTGGCACGTTCAGTTCCGCGCGGATGTTCCTCACGCCCCTGACGATCTGCTGGATGGTCGAGAAGGATTTCTCCGCCTCTTCGTCGATGAGGTTGTCTTCCACTTCCGGCCACGGAGCGATCACGATCGATTCTCTCGCGATGGGAAGTTTCTGCCAGAGTTCTTCGGAGAGGAACGGCATGAAGGGATGCAGCAATCTGAAGCTCACGTCGAGGACCTTGACCAGCACGTTTTGAACAATTCTCCTCGTTTCAAGGGACAGCCTCGGTTTTGCACACTCGATGTACCAGTCGCAGAACTCGTCCCAGAAGAAATCGTACAGAGCTTTGGCGGCGACGTTGAAATCGTAGCTTTCCAGAGCTTCTGTGACGGTCCGTGTTGTTTTCTGGAGCCTCGAAAGGATCCATCTGTCTGCGATGTCCAGACCGTCCAGTTCGATGGGTTCGAACCCTTCGAGGTTCATGAGGGCGAACCTGGTGGCGTTCCAGATTTTGTTCGCAAACTTTCTGTACGTGTCGAAGTACCTCTCGTCCAGTTTTATGTCGACTCCCTGGGCGGCGAGGATGGCGAGCGTGAAGCGAACAGGATCTGTCCCGTACTTCTCCGCCATGTCTATCGGGTCTATACCGTTGCCTAAGGATTTGCTCATCTTCCGTCCAAACTTGTCGCGAATCAGCTGGTGGATGTACACGTAACTGAAAGGTTTCTCGCCCATGAAATGATAGCCCATCATGATCATCCGTGCGACCCAGAAGAAGATGATGTCGAAACCTGTGACGAGTACCGTGGTGGGGTAATACCTCTTGAGATCGTCCGTTTCTTCAGGCCATCCGAGCGTTGAGAACGGCCATAGCGCTGAAGAGAACCACGTATCGAGCACGTCTTCGTCCTGTTTCAAACGGTTCGAACCGCAGCGTGGACACGCCTTTGGTTCCTCTTCCTCGACGATCGTTTCTCCACAGTCTTCGCAGTACCAGACGGGAATCCTGTGACCCCACCAGAGCTGTCTGCTTATGCACCAATCCCTCACGTTGTACATCCAGTGCAGATAGACCTTCTTCCATCTTTCTGGTACGAATTTCACCTCACCGGTTTCAACCGCTTCGATCGCTTTTTCCGCAAGGGGTTTCATCCTGACGAACCACTGGTCCATCAGCCTTGGTTCTACCACCGTTTCACACCTGTAGCAGTGACCGATGGCGTGGACAATGTTTTCAACCTTGAGCAGATAACCTTCCGCCTCGAGATCCGCGACTATGGCTTCCCTTGCCCTGTATCTGTCGAGACCTTTGTATTTACCTCCATTCTCGTTCACCACGGCGTTATCGTCAAAGATGTCCACCAGCGGTAAGTTGTGCCGTTTCGCCACCTCGAAATCGTTCGGATCGTGGGCGGGAGTGATCTTCACCGCGCCCGTGCCGAACGCTGGATCAACGTATTCGTCCGCAACGATCTGCAGTTCACGGCCCACCAGTGGCAGTATCGCCTTCTTACCTACCAGGTGCTTGTACCTTTCATCTTTCGGATTCACGGCGACGGCGGTGTCGCCCAGCATCGTCTCCGGGCGGGTGGTGGCCACCACGATGTAATCGTGTGAGTCCAGCAGCGGGTACTTGACGTAATAGAGTTTCCCCTGAGTCTCTTCGTGCTCGACCTCGTCGTCCGCCAGCACCGTCTTGCACCTGGGACACCAGTTCACCATGTATTTGCCCCTGTAGATCAAACCTCGTTTGTAGAGCTCGACGAAGACTTTCCTAACTGCACGGGAAAGACCCTCGTCCAGGGTGAACCTTTCCCTCGTCCAGTCCACCGAAGCACCGAGCGTTTCTATCTGCTGCCTGATCTCTTTCCTATACTTCTTCGCCCAGTTCCACACGACTTCCAGGAACTTTTCCCTGCCGAGTTGCTCACGGGTCAAACCCTGTGAAGCAAGGTACTTCTCGACAGCGTTCTGCGTCGCTATACCTGCATGGTCTTCCCCAGGAACCCAGAGGGTATCGTAACCTCTCATCCTCTTGTAGCGGACGAGTATATCCTGCAGGGTTATGTTGAGGGCGTGTCCCATGTGGATGCGCCCGGTGATGTTCGGAGGCGGAATGACTATGACGAAAGGTTCTCCGACGCCTGTCGGGGTGAAGTAACCCTTGTTCAGCCAGAACTCGTACCATTTTCTTTCGATAGTTTCGGGAGCGTATCGGGTACCGAGGTCCATGTTTTTTGCACCTCCAGGATCCTTCGGAGAGAATTTTACCACAACGTTAGCCCACGAACACACGCACGATTGTGCCATCCTCGCTCGATATGTTCACCATGTCTCCTTCGAATTCTTCCAGTTTTTCAAGTACCTGATCCAGTTGCTTCGATATACTTTCCACATCGACGTTCGGTATCTTCTCTTTGAAGACAGGTAAAGAGAGCTTCAACAACTGTGCCATACTCAGAGGGATCTTCACATCGACCTTTTCTCCCTTGGGACTCCTGATCTGAACGTAGAGCATCCTTCTGGACGATTTTTCCTTCGTCATCTCCTGGGGCTGTGAAAAGATTCCAACGGTCTCTGCTATCTCCACCGCTTCCTCTGGACTCAGTTTACCGTCCCTGACGAGCTTGAACAGCTTCAAAAGTTCATCCCTCATCGATTTCCCCCCTTTCACACCAGACCGATCCTGACCGTTGTGGTTTCAGTTTCGACGAGGACGAAGTCTCCCCTGTACGTTGATATCTCGTCAAGACAAGAATTGATCAACTTCATCGCGACCTTCAGATCTTCTTCCGACACGGAGAAAGGTATCTTCTTGTTCAAAAACCGTGCAGCGATCGGTGCGAGCGAGTTGAGGAACGGTTTCAAAAGCAGGATCAACGAAACGGGTATCGAGATCCTCACGGTGGTGTTGTCATGTTTGTCTTCGATCCAGACGATGAGTTTTCTTCCCGTCGGTGATGTGAAAAAGCTCGTGAGCCATTCTAAATCTTCCTCACTGAGCTTGTCTCTGAGCTGTTCTTTGAGGAAAGAAAGTTCTTTCTCTCGCCTTCTTTTGTTCCTGATCCTGATCTTCAAAAGTGAAATGATGAGATAGAGCCCTGCGGCGAGGAACAGCACAGCAAAAAACACCCTGGCACCGAAGATCAGCAATCCAAGTCCCGCCACGATCAGAGTCACTGCGAGCACCATGTGACCACCTCACAAAAATTGTAAAGCATATCTTCATATTTTTCAAGTTCCAATTTCATATTTTTCCAGGGCGAAGCGTCGAAGACGTGGGGGTGCGGAACGTTTGTGTAAAGTTTTATTTTCTAAACCTTAATGATAGTGGTGATAGAATACTCGTGCTGATCATACGTTCGGCACTTGAAAAACGTCATAAAGGTTCCACGGTTCGGTGGAACTACGTTTTTCAGTGCCTGTCTTACCAGGGAGGTGTGTGCGTGTACGCGATCATCGAAACTGGCGGAAAGCAGTACCGTGTCAGTGAAGGTGACATCGTGGCGGTGGAGAAACTGCCGCAAGCAGAGGGTGAACCGGTCGTGTTCGACCGTGTGGTTCACGTCTCTACAGACCAGGGAGTCAAGATAGGTCAGCCTTACGTGGAAGGTTGCAGCGTTCAAGGCATCGTGATGAAACACGAGAAAGCCCGAAAGGTGATGTCGATAAGGTACCGGCCAAAGAAGAACGTTCGAAGAAGGCGTGGACACAGACAGTGGTACACTCTGGTCAGGATCGAGAAGATCAACGTTGGTGAGGGCTCGTGATAAAGGCGAGGTTCACTTCGGTGAACGGCCACTACGTCTCCTTCTCTTTTGAAGGTCACAGCGAATTCGATGCCAAGGGAAGAGACATCGTCTGTGCGGCCGTGAGCGCATTGGCACAGCACACGGCAAGAATGCTCGCCGAACGCTGTGGGGCCATCGTTGAAAAGGGACCAGCAAGGTTGAAAGTAGAACTGGCTCAGCCGAGCGAAATGTCGGATCTTTTGATCGAAGAACTCTATCGAAGCGTTGATAACATCAGGTCGCAGTACCCACAAAACTTGTCGGTGGAGGTGAAGATCGATGAAAATCGACATACAGTTGTTCGGTCGTAGGAAGAGCGGTTCGATAGGTAACAGGGACAGCAATCCGAAGTACCTTGGGGTGAAGGTTGGAGACGGTCAGTTGGTCAGAGCTGGTAACATAATCGTGAGGCAGAGAGGAACCAAGATCCATCCGGGAGAGAACGTGGGTTGCGGCAGGGATTTCACACTCTTTGCTCTCAAGGATGGGATTGTCAAGTTTTACGAGAGAAGGAACAGAAAGTTCGTAAAGGTCATTCCACAGGAACAATGAGGAGGGACAGAAAATGGCACGCCCTTTACCGATACAGAAAACCACGATCGTGAGGAACGCTGGAGGAAAATGGTATCTGGTCGACGCGTCCGGGAAAGTACTTGGTAGGCTTGCGAGTCAGATAGCCAAGTATTTGATGGGAAAGAACGAACCGACGTTCTTCCCAGGCGTTGACAACGGCAACTACGTGGTGGTCATCAACGCGGACAAGGTCGTCCTGACGGGTAAGAAACTCGATCAGAAGATCTATTACCGCCACAGCAATTATCCAGGTGGATTGAAGATGCAAACGGCGAGGCAACTGCTCCAGACACATCCCGAAAGGTTGATATACCTGGCAGTGAAAAGAATGTTGCCCAAGAGAGCACTTGGAGACAGGTACCTGAAGAGGCTCAAAGTGTACGCTTCTGATAAACACCCCCACGAAGCTCAAAAGCCAATACCGATCGAAATATGATGGGAGGGTGAACGATGGCCGTCGCTACCGAACAGGTCATTTACCATGGCGTTGGTAGAAGGAAGACTTCCGTCGCCCGTGTGTATCTGAAACCTGGTAATGGAAAGCTCATCATAAACGACAAGGAATACTCAAACGCAGAAGAGTATTTTAAAGACACGGTGAGAGCCAAGCACGCGATGGAACCGCTCGTTGTGACGAACATGGTTGGAAAGTTCGACGTGATGATCAACGTCAGGGGTGGAGGACTTTCCGGACAGGCTGGTGCAGTGAGGTTGGGGCTTGCGAGGGCGCTCGTGCAGTTCGATGAGAACTTGAGACCAACGTTGAGAGAGAAGGGCATGCTCACGAGAGACCCGAGGATGGTGGAGAGGAAGAAGTACGGACTGAAGAAAGCCCGCAGGGCTCCTCAGTACTCCAAGAGATGAAACCGTTGGGGGCCTGTGCCCCCTTTGAACCGTTTCGTTCATTCGCCAGTCAAACAAGACCGGTGAAGCTTCCGCGAGTAACCTCACGATGGTGAACAGGGATCTCATAGAAAGGATCAAAAAGTCTGTCGACATCGTCGAGCTCGTTTCCCAGTACGTCTCTCTACAAAAGGTGGGTTCCAGCTACAGGGGGTTGTGTCCGTTTCACACTGAAAAGACCCCATCTTTTTTCGTGAATCCAGACCTGAAGCTGTACCACTGTTTTGGTTGCGGAGCGGCTGGCGATGCGATCAAGTTCCTTCAGGAAATAGAACACATCTCTTTCCAGGAAGCTCTGGAAAGGCTCGCCAAAATGGCGGGAATAGAGCTCAAAGTATCCTCAGGTCGTTCGGAAAAAGACGTCTACGTAGAGTACCTCACGAGGGTTTTCACGGAGTACAGGAAACAGCTCGAACAGCACAGGCCCGTCGTTGAGTACCTCATCAGGAGGGGATTTTCCGAGGAAGAAGTGAGGTCTTTCGAATTCGGCTTCAGTCCCCAGAACTCCCGTATCGCCCAAAGGGTGGCACGGGCCATGTCCTTGCCGGACGAGAAAGCGTTGCAGTATGGGCTCTACAGACCGAGCACGGGTGTGGACCTCTTTGAAAACAGATTGATACTGCCCATAAGGGACGAGAACGGCAAAATAGTTGCTCTCGCAGGCAGGAGCCTAGACGATCGAGAACCCAAGTACATGAACTCTCCCGAGACGAAGTTTTTCTCAAAAAAGACGGTGCTGTTCATGCTGGATAAGGCAAAGAAGGCCATCAAAGCTCTGGACTTTGCCGTGATCTGCGAAGGTTACTTCGACGCCCTGGCCTTCCACAGGGCCGGTGTGACCAACGCGGTTGCGGTTCTCGGCACCAGTTTGACGAGGGAACACATAACGAAGCTCGTGCCTCTGACAAAGAACGTGATTCTGAGCTTCGACAACGACGATGCTGGTGTCAAAGCGACGTTGAGATCTTTGAAAGTTCTGCTCGAAGCTTCTTTTGACGTTGCGATCCTGAGGTTGCCCGAAAAGGACCCAGACGATGTCTACAAGAAATACGGGCCCGAGTTCTTGAAAAAACTCCTTTCAGGGTCGATTCCTTTCGAAGATTACCTGGTGGAGGTCTACGAGAAATTCTTCAACGTCTCAACCAGTGCGGGCCTTGAAAAATACATCGGCACACTCAAAATTTGGGCTCAGATTCTGCTGAGAGACAGGAGGATGGACAGGTACGAAAAGTTGGTTGAAGCCGTTTCAAAAAGGACAAGGCTTTCTACAGCACAAGTAGGTGAGATGTTCAGACTCCAGAGCAAGCCGGTCACACCGATCGTTGAGGCCACACTCCCGAACGAAGAAGACTACATAGTCTATCTGTACATAACGCATGAAGAATTGAGGAACGAGATCGATGAGATAGATCCACAGCTCCTTTCCGAGAGAACGAAAAGGTTGCTATCCTTCTTGCGCGAAAACAGGGATCTGTCCGAGCTGGATACAGACTTGAGAGAATACGCGTTCAGAGTGCTGGCAAAGATACCCGAAGGCGATCCGAACAAGATGCTGAGCGACGTGAAAAGGCGTTTTGCGAGAAAAGCTGTTGAAAGGGAATTGTCACAAATCGACAGTAAACTGACTTCTTGTCAGAACGACGAAGAACGTAGCCTCCTCTTGAAAAAACGGCTTGAGCTGGTTTCTCAACTCAGATCACTGGGAGGTGATCGAGGTGGAACCTGAAAAGGAAAAGATGGTAGAGCAGGAAGAAAAGGCGCTCTACGATGAGAAAGAAGAAAAACCCGCCAAGGTACTCAGCCCGGAGGAGATAGAGAAAAAGATCAAGAACCTCATCAGGCTCGGTAAAAGGAAAGGATTCATCACCTACGATGATATAGACCGCGCTTTCCCGCCGGATTACGACGGCTTCGATTCTTCATTGATCGAGAGGATCTACGAAGAACTGGAAAAGAACAAGATAACGATCCAGGACTCCGAGCCGGAGTCTCTTGACGAGATCGAGTCTGAAGTTGAAGGCATCTCGGCCGTGGAAGAAGAAGGTCCCGAGGTCTACGACAACGTGTCCCTCAAAGATCCGATAAAGATGTACCTGAGGGAGATCGGGAAGATACCGTTGCTCACACCGTCGCAGGAGAGGGAACTCGCGAGGCGCGCCCAGATGGGAAACGAGAGGGCCAAGAAAAAACTCATTGAGTCCAACCTGCGGTTGGTGGTGAGTATAGCCAAACGTTACATTGGCCGCGGCCTCTCTTTCCTCGACCTCATTCAGGAGGGCAACATCGGTTTGCTCAAAGCCGTAGAAAAATTCGACTGGAGGAAGGGTTACAAGTTCAGCACCTACGCAACTTGGTGGATCAGGCAGGCGATCACGCGCGCGATCGCCGATCAAGCGAGGACCATAAGGATCCCGGTGCACATGGTCGAAACGATCAACAAGCTGAACAGGGTTAGCAGGGAGTACTATCAGAAGTACGGTGAACAGCCAACGGTGGAAGAGCTCGCCAAGCTGATGAACAAACCTGTAGAAAAGATCGAAGAAGTGCTGCAGGCGTCACGTGAAACTGTTTCTCTGGAGTCTCCAGTTGGTGAAGACGAAGATTCCGTGATGGGAGACTTCATCGCCGACGAAAGCATAGCCTCTCCAAAGAAGGAAGCCATGAGGATGCTCATAAGGGAAGAGCTGGAAAAGGTTCTGAAGACCCTGAACCCCAGGGAAGCGATGGTGCTGAAGATGCGCTATGGACTGCTCGATGGCAAGGCCAAAACGCTCGAAGAGGTCGGTCAGTACTTCAACGTGACAAGGGAAAGAATAAGGCAGATCGAGGTGAAAGCTTTAAGGAAGTTGAGACATCCTTCCAGGAGCAAGTATTTGAAGTCTTTGATAACCCTCCTCGACGACCACGAGAGGTGATGACGATTATAATCGTGTTTGGAGGTGGTGAGTAACTGGCTACCAGAACGTTGGAAATCCCTGAGAGTGTTGACATGGTTGTCGTGCTTGGCCAGTACGACAACAGGTTGAGATTTTTGAAGAAACGTTTTCCTGTGAGCATCGACGTCTCGGACAAGAGAATCATAGTCGCCGGGAACGATGAAACAGCCGTTGAAATAGTTGAGAACATCATATCTCAGGTGATCGCCGCCGCAAGAAAAGGTTATGCTCTGGACTGGCAGGAATTCGAAGCCTTGGTGAGTTTCTACTCCGACTCAGCGAAAGCTTCAGATGTACCGCAACAGCCGCCTCTGGTTGGAAGGATTAGGCCCAAGACCAAGGGCCAGTCTGAGTACATAGAGGCTATGAAGAAGTACGATGTGGTCTTTGCGATAGGACCGGCTGGAACTGGCAAAACTTACCTGGCGGTAGCCATGGCCTTAGATTACCTGAAGAACGGATTGGTTCAGCGCATCGTTCTGACCAGGCCCGCGGTCGAAGCCGGTGAGAAGTTGGGTTTTCTTCCGGGCGATCTGGTCGAGAAGGTGGATCCATACCTCAGGCCCATTTACGATGCCATTCTGGATATGATCTCCGCCGACAAGTTCTACGCCTACAGGCAGAGGGGTATCATAGAGATAGCCCCGCTGGCGTTCATGAGGGGAAGAACGCTGAACAACTGTTTCATCATTCTGGACGAAGCTCAGAATGCGACACACCAGCAGATGAAGATGTTTCTGACGCGCATAGGTTTCAACTCCAAAGCCGTGATCACGGGGGATGTGACACAGGTGGACATAGACAGGCAGCAGTCCGGACTTATCGAGTGCGAGAAGATACTGAAAGGCATCGATGGTATAGGTTTCGTGTACCTGAGCGATGCTGACGTGGTCAGACACCCTGTCGTGAGGAACATAATAAAGGCCTACGAAGAGTACGAGAGGAAAAAGAATGGCTCCGATAAGTGATCTGGCGAAGAGATGGTATCACTTTCCGATAGTTCTTGCTTCGCTATTTCTGATCCAGTTCCCCAACCTGCACGCTCCGCCAAGATTTCTTGCCGAATACGTGGGACTGGTCGTCCTGTGGCTGGCTGTCGTCACGCCAGAACTCGAGAGAAAACCATTTTCATTGCACAGAGCTTATCCTGCACTCGTTTTCTCTATACTACTGGTCGGTTCCTTCGTTTCCAGGATGATCCTGGTGAGGTTCGGTCTGTTGGCTTCGCCGTTCTTCGCTCCCATCCTCTTGCTCGCCCTCCTGACCGACAGGAAGTTGGCCGTCAGTGTGGCCGTTTTTTTCTCTGTTATGCTGATCATGAGCGTTGAGCCAACGCCTATCGAATTCGGTTTGATCCTGGTGAGCAGCATCGTCACTGCCGTGACTGGTTCTGGGTTGAAGAAAAGGCTGCAGATTATCAGACCCGCATTTTTCACAGCGTTGTGCAACGCTTTGTTCCTGCTGTTGAGCTTGTTCTCTGAGGAAGGTCTCTCGTTCGATCGTAATCCTCTGTTTTCACTCTCGGCGCCGTTTTTGTTCTCGGTGGTAGACCTCGGATTGCTTCCTTTCGTGGAGTACGCGAGCTTGGTGTACTCAGACATAGATCTGGTCGAACTCGGTAACATGAACCATCCTCTGATCAAGCTCCTTTCCCTGCGGGCACCGGGCACTTACTATCATTCGACGATCCTCGCAAACCTTGCGGAAGCCGCCGCGGAGAAGATCGGGGCGAATCCGATCCTCGCCAGGACGGCCGCGTATTTCCACGACATCGGCAAGGTGAAAAGACCTTACTTTTACACGGAGAACATTCAGGATAGGAACCCGCACGATGAGCTCAACCCGAAGCTCAGCCATCTGATCGTTCTGGATCACGTGAAATACGGATTGGAGCTAGCGCGTCGCCACAGGTTACCCCTTCTGGTCCAAGACGTGATCCCCCAGCACCACGGTACGCGGGTGCAGAAGTATTTCTACCACAAAGCGAGAGAGATGGGTGAAAACCTCAGCGAGGACGAATTCAGATACACAGGTCCGAAACCACAGTTCAAAGAGGCTGGTATCATCATGCTTGCGGATTCCGTCGAGGCGGCGTTCAGGAGCGTGAAGAATCCCAGCGCGGGCAGGATCAAGTCGCTCGTTGAAGAGATTGTTTCGGGTATATACAACGAGCGTGAACTCGACGAATCGGGCCTGACCCTGAAGGATCTCGAGGCGATTGCGAATGAATTCGCCAAAGTCTTGCTCAACATGTTCAAATCGAGGATAGAATATCCCAAGGAAGAGATAAAGCGGGTGATCGTGCTTGCCGAAAATCCGGATTCAAAATCGAACGAAACACAGGGTTCCGATCAGGAGAATACGAAAGATCGTTGAGAAAATCGTGGAAGAGGAAATAGGAAACGTCTCAGTGGATGTTTTCTTCGTCGGTGAAAAGACCATCGCCAGGTTGAACGAAGCCTTCAGAAAGGTCAAGGGTTCGACCGATGTGCTGACGTTCGTTTACAACGATCAGGATCTATACGGTGAAATATTTCTCTGTCCTGTCGTGATATCGAGAAACGCACGCAAGTTCGGCTGCGACTATGAGGAGGAACTGCTGAGGGTCACGATTCACGCCACACTGCACCTTGCAGGTTACGATCACGAGTTCGACACGAGTCGTTCAGAGGTCATGTTCCACAAACAGGAAGAGTACTTAAAGGAGGTTGAACGCGGTGGTTGTTAAGCCTTTCAGGGCCCTCAGGCCAAAAAGGGAGTTCGCGGCCAAGGTTGCTGTGAAACCGTACGACGTGATAAGTTCTGAAGAAGCACGAAAGATCGTACTGTCGAACCCTCTGGCTTTTTACAGAGTGACGAAGCCGGAGGTGAACTTCGAACGTCCGGTCGATCCAGCCTCTGAGGAAGCCTTGGCGGTGGCGAAGCGAAACCTTCAGAAGTACATCGAAGATGGGATCTTCTTCCAGGAGGATCAAGACTGTTTCTACATCTACAGACAGATCTCGCACGATCACACCCAGACCGGTCTGGTCGCGACGTTTTCTGCCAGAGAGTACATCGATTCGAAGATCAAAAAGCACGAGCTGACCAGGAAAGAAAAAGAAGAAGAAAGAGTCAAACACATAGAATGCTTGCGAGCACAAACGGGATTGGTGTTCCTGTTCTATCGTTCCAATCAGAAGATAGACAGTCTGATCGAGTCTTTCACCGATCAGGAACCTGAATACGATTTCGTGGATGAAGATGGGGTCAGACAGACTATCTACGCCGTCAGAGACAGAGCTGCCGTAGAACAAATCAAGCAAGCGTTTGAAGAAGTGCCGGTGTTTTACATCGCAGACGGTCACCACAGGGCTGCCGCGGCTGTGAGAGTCGCAGAAAGGATGGCCAGCAGAAATCCCAATCACACGGGAATGGAAGAGTACAACTATTTTGTGGGTGTCGTCTTTCCTCACAGTCAACTCAAGATATACGATTACAACAGGGTTGTGAAAGACTTGAACGGTCTCAGCGTGGAGGAGTTTTTGAACCGACTGGGTCAGGCGTTCATCGTTGAGAAAGCGCCTGCTCAGCCGTACAAACCCAAGGAAAAGCATGAATTTGGTATGTTCTTGGCAAACACGTGGTACAGGTTGAAAGTGAAGGATGAAATCTTGAAGCAGGCTGAATCCGATCCCACAGCGACCCTGGATGTCTCGATATTGCAGAGAGAGGTGCTGGATA
The DNA here is from genome assembly GCF_000828655.1 of Thermotoga caldifontis AZM44c09. Taxonomy (NCBI): domain Bacteria; kingdom Thermotogati; phylum Thermotogota; class Thermotogae; order Thermotogales; family Thermotogaceae; genus Pseudothermotoga; species Pseudothermotoga caldifontis. The sequence continues at coordinate 1,945,822 of NZ_AP014509.1, read as the reverse complement.
GAATTCTGAACATTAAGGACCCGAGGACAGACAAGAGGATCGATTTTGTTGGCGGTATACACGGTCTCAACGCGCTCGAAGATTACGTTTTGAACAAGGGTTGGGCAGTCGCGTTCGCGCTCTATCCAACGTCTCTGGAAGAATTGATGAGCGTTGCGGATGCGAACTTGATCATGCCACCGAAGTCGACGTGGTTCGAACCAAAACTCAAGAGTGGACTTTTCGTTCACCTGATTTGAACATGTAGTTTTACAGAATCGTCTTAGAATTGGTGTGGAACGAGGAGGTGAAAGCATGTTCTTCTACGATCCAACGTTTCTGCTTCTGATACCCGCGCTCATACTCGCCGTCTGGGCGCAGGTCAAGGTGAGTACAGCCTTTTCAGAGTATTCGAAGTTCAGAGCCTCAGTAGGACTCACCGGAAGCCAGCTCGCCATGAGGTTGCTTGAGATAGCGGGCATCTACAACGTGCGCGTCGAAGCTGTGCCGGGCCATTTGACTGACCACTACGATCCGAGAAGCAAGGTCGTCAGGTTGTCTTCGGCCACTTACGCGAGTCAATCTGTGGCAGCGCTGGGCGTGGTCGCACACGAGATCGGACACGCCATACAGGATGCACAGAAGAATCCACTGTTGGTGTTCAGAACGATCCTTGCGCCCGTCGCGAGTTTGGGTTCGTCTCTCGCGTGGATACTCTTCATAATGGGCATCATCTTTGCAGTACCTGGGCTCTGGCAGTTCGGGATCGTTCTCTTCTCGCTGGCCGTGCTGTTCAGCCTGGTGACTCTGCCTGTCGAGTATGATGCCAGCAGAAAGGCGCTCAAACTTTTGAGAGAAAGCCTTTTGATGAGCGAAGAAGAGCTCAAGGGTGTCAAGAAGGTGCTCTCGGCTGCTGCGCTGACGTACGTTGCGGCAACAGCGACGGCTGTTTTGCAACTGCTCAGGATGCTCCTCATTGCAGGCGCTTTCGGAAGGAGAGATTGAAAGAGTTAGAAAAAATTTTGAGAGCCACACTCGCGTGTGGCTCTTATTTTTTTGGTAGCATTGTCTGAGGAGGTGAACTCGCACAACACATGAAAAGAGTCAGAGCGATCCTGGCACTGCTCCTCGTTACCGTGGCCTGGGGATTGACCTTCCCGGTTCAGAAGGTTGCCCTGTCTGGGTCCAATCCGTTCTTTTACAATTCGTTCAGGTTTCTCATCGCCAGTTCGTTCACGCTCCTGTTTTTCAGAAAGAAGCCCCGCTGGAAAGAAGGATTGATACTGGGACTGTTCATCGGCATAGGCTACGCAACGCAAACGAGCGGGTTGAAACTGACCAGTTCGACCAAGAGCGGTTTCATCACATCTCTGTACGTACCGTTCGTGCCAGTTTTCTCGTTCTTCATCGAGAAGATTAGGCCGTCGCGTCTTCAAATCCTTTCTTTTCTCCTATCCATCCTGGGACTGTACCTTCTGAGTAGCCCCTCGGCAGATCCGTTCAATCTCGGCGATCTACTGACCCTTTTCTGTGCGATCGCCTTCGCGATCCAGATCGTTCTCGTCACGCGCTACACGAATGACAAAGACTGCGACGAAGTTGGTTTGTTGTTGCCCCAATTTCTCCTAACTGCGCTGTTCAATCTCTTTCTGGCACCCTTAGGAGGACCTGTGGGATTCAAATGGAGTTATCTCTTCGCCCTGCTTTTCACCTCGATACTTGCAACCGTCGTGGCCTTCTGGGTGCAGGTGAAGTTTCAGAAAGACGTGGGTTCGAATTCGGCTGCGCTCATCTACACGGCCGAACCAGTCTTCGCATCCCTGTTCGCTTTCTGGCTGCTCGCGGAAAGAGTGACGTCTTCACAGTTGGTCGGTATGTGTATCCTTGTTGCCGCTTCGATCCTTGGAAATCTGAAAAGGGGGTGAAGAACGTGAGCATCATTTATTTGAGAAGGAGCGTGAGAAAATACCAAAATAAGGATGTTGGAGACGAGATCGTGACCGAACTTTTAAGAGCAGCGATGCACGCACCTTCGGCAGGAAACGCTCAACCGTGGCACTTCATAGTGATCAGGTCCGAAGAGGGAAAGCAGAGGATCGCCGAGGTTCACCCTTACGCCAGGATGGTGCTGCAGGCACCGGTAGCGATCTTGGTATGCGCAGATCCGAGCCTTGAGATTTACAAGGGCTTCTGGGTCCAGGATTGTTCGGCAGCCACGATGAACATCCTGCTCAGAGCGGTCGAACTCGGGCTGGGAGCGGTCTGGTGCGGGGTTTATCCGAACGAAGAACGCGTGGAAGCGTTCAGGAAGATCTTCGGACTGCCAGGACACGTCGTACCGTTTTCGATCGTTCCTGTTGGTTATCCTGCAGAAACTCCGAACCCTGTCGATCGGTTCAAACCTGAAAGGATTCACTACGAAGCGTGGTGAGAAAGACGATGGAAAGGATGGTTGCCCTTGAATCGACTGTGATAGCCCATGGACTGCCGAGGCCTCTGAACGTGCAGGTCGCTCAGCAACTCGAAGATCTCGTCAGACAGAAAGGTTGTGAACCCAAGACGATAGCCATAGTAGAAGGTCAGATCAGGGTGGGTTTGACGCTGAACGAACTCGTTCAGCTGGGTATGAGGGACGATGTCATGAAGGTTGGGGTCGCGGAGGTAGCGGTAGCACTGGCAAAGAAGGCATGGGCGGCCACCACCGTGAGTGCCACGATGAGGATCGCAGCGATGAACAACATAGAGGTTTTCGCGACCGGCGGTATCGGGGGTGTGCACGGCATACAGAGGTGGGACGTCTCTCAAGATCTTGTGGAACTTTCACGAACGCGCATGATCGTTGTTTCTGCCGGTCCGAAATCTTTGCTCGATCTGAGATCGACGATCGAGATGCTCGAAACACTTCAAGTTACGGTACTTGGTTACAGAACGAACAAGCTGCCTGCCTTCTACGTTCGAGAAGTCGATGTTCCCGTGCAGAGGGTCGACAGCGTTTCTGAAATAGTAGAGATCTACCTTGAAAAGTGCAGGTTGAACTTGCCTGGTTCAGTGTTGATCTTCAATCCCATTCCCGCTGAGTACGAGATAAGCGAGGAACTACTTTCAGAGTGGGACAGGAGGGCAAAGGAGGAACTGAAGAGATCCAGGATAGAAGGAAAGGCCGTCACACCGTTTTTGCTCGCAAAGCTCGCCGAGATCTCCAACGGGAGAACCGTCAGAAGCAACATCGAACTTTTGAAGAACAACGTTTCTCTCGCGTGCGATATAGTCAACGAACTGGTGCGCCGAAAGGAGTCGCTTTGATTCGGAAGCTCTTTCATTCAACGGTGTGTATCTTCAACATGTTCGTCGTTCCCACCACACCACACGGTGTTCCGAGCGTTATGACGACCGTATCGGATGGTTCCACGTATCCGAGCGCTTTCGCTTTCTCGACCGCCACATGCAGCACGATGTCGACGGAGTAGACTTCCGGCACGAGCACGGGGATGACGCCCCAGACGATGCACAATTGATGGTAGGTCAACTCTTTGGGTGTGGTTGCCAGAATGGGACATTCTGGTCTGAAATAAGAAACGCGTCGTGCGGTGCTACCAGAAGCTGTGGAGGCTATGATGAGCTTCGCGCGCGTTTCTTTCGCGATTTCATAGGAACTCTTGGCGATAGCGTCCGACGTGTCAGTCGATGGCTCCCTTCGTCTGGCCTCGAACCATACACCGTACGTATTCAGATGCTTTTCCACGCTCTGTACGATTCTCTTCATCGTTTCGACCACCAGAACGGGTCGTTGTCCAACGGCAGTTTCAACAGTTAACAGCAAGGCATCTGCTCCGTCGAGGATCGCGTTGGCGATATCTGTGACCTCGGTACGGGTTGGTTGGTCTTTTTCAACCATCGACTCGAGCAACTGTGTGGCGACAACGATGGGGATTTTGAACTTCGAAGCCTTCATTATCAGCTTTTTCTGAAGGATGGGTAGTTCCTCCAGCGATGTTTCTATCGCGAGATCCCCCCTCGCCACGATGATCCCATCACTGACACTGCAGATCTTTTCAAAATCGTTCACGGCTTCCTTGGTTTCTATCTTCGCCAGAATCGCAGCTTCGCAGTTCAGTGTCTCAAGAAAGTTCTTGGCTTCCTGAACGTCTCTCGATGATCTGACGAACGATAGACAGTAATAATCCACCGGAAGATCGGCCAATCGCCTCACGATGCCTTTGTCTCTATCGGTGAAGGAAGGAACAGAGAGCTCGATGGTTGGTAGATTCACCCCTGCATTCTTTTTGATCGTTGCAGCCCTCTCCACCAGGCATTCTAGATACTTATCTTGCTTCTTGACGACCCTCAGCTGGGCCTTCCCATCGTCGAGGAGGACGATGTCGTCCTTGCCCAGCAGCCGCAGCACCGATGGTTCATTCAACGTGATCTGCTTCTTGTTCGTCGAAAGTTCGTATTCCACAAGAAGGACTGTCTCACCTTCCAGTAACTCCAGTGACTCAAAGTTCGAGACTGGTTTTGCTCTCAACTTGGAACCGGGTAGATCAACTATGATCGAGAAGGCCGTTGAGGAATCGCTCCTGATTTCAGCGAGCAGTTTGACCAGCGTGACCAGTTTGTCCACATCGTAGTGGGTGGCACTCAGTCTGAAACCGTTCACACCTGCGTTCAACAATTCTTTTATCGTTGATTCATTTTCACTGCTCGGCCCTAAGCTGCAGAGAATCTTGGTCTTCGTCATAGTTCGTACCCTCACGACAGCGTCATGCAGAGATCGTAAAGAGAAAGGTCCAGCTGCTTCTTCGTGGCCACAACCTTTTCTGTCTCCACCAGTTCGATCTTTCCAGCTTTGAGTATGGTCGTCGCACACTTTTCACCATCGAGTAAAGCCTGTACCGCCCTGACGCCCATGCGCGTGGCGAGCAACCTGTCGAAAGCCGTGGGACTTCCACCCCTTTGAATGTGACCCAGCACAGAGATTCTCGTTTCGTAGCCTATTTTTGCTGAAAGCTTCCTTGCAACATCTTCAGCCTTTCCCGCACCCTCCGCCACCACGACGATACAGTTGAGTTTCCCACGCTTTCTCTCTTCGAGCAGTCTCGCGGCGAGCTGGTCAAGGTCCACTGGTACCTCCGGTATGATGACCGCTTCCGCACCCGTGGCGATCGCCGACATCAACGCGATGTATCCGGACTCTCTTCCCATGACTTCAACGATGAAGGCGCGTTCGTGAGAAGTGGCGGTGTCTTTGAGTTTCTGAATCGCATCGACCACCGTGTTGAGGCACGTATCCACTCCCACACACATGTCCGTGTATGCGATGTCGTTGTCGATGGTACCGGGTATACCGATCACTGGAACTCCGAACTCTTTGTGGAAAACCACTGAACCTGTTAGACTGCCCTCGCCTCCGATCACGACGAGCCCTTCTATGCCGAATTTTGCAAGATTCCTCGCAGCCTTTTCTCTTCCTTCCTTCGTCAGGAATTCGCCACACCTGCTCGTTCGCAGTATGGTTCCGCCCTTTTCCATGATCCCAGCCACCGAAGCGAAGCTCATCTCCCTGATGGCTCCATCTATCAAGCCGCAGTAACCTCTCTCGATACCGAAAACTTTCAAACCGTTCCTGACCCCGTACCTCACGACGGCTCTGATCGCCGCGTTCATTCCTGGAGAATCTCCTCCACTGGTCATGACAGCTATGCTTTTCATTTTCTACCCCCCAGAGTGTTAGAATTGTCCTTGGAAGATTATATAACGACGATGAAGGTGATGCACTTGTGGAAAGTCCTCGTTGAGGGTGTCAACGTTACGCTTGCAAATTTTCTGAAATCTCTGCTCGAACAGAACGGTGTAGAGGTCCTTGTGAGGACTTCAAAATTGTTCGATCCCGTCATATTCGGTCAGGGTGGTTTGCTGGACCTACTCGTGCCGGAAGATAAAATCGAAGAGGCGCGTTCACTGATCGAGGAGGCGCAAAAGCATGGAGAAGAAGACACCACTTTATGAAGAACACGTCAAACTGGGTGCGAAGATGGTTGATTTTGCGGGCTGGATGATGCCACTTCAGTACGAGAGCATCGTGGCAGAAGTTGAAGCCGTCAGAAAGAACGTGGCCCTTTTCGACGTTTCGCACATGGGAGAGATATTCGTTCGCGGACCCGACACCGTCGCGTTCCTGGACCGATTGTTGACGAACAGTTTCAGTACGATCAACGTAGGTCAGGCGATGTACTCGGTTATGTGCAACGAAAATGGTGGGATCATCGATGATCTCATAGCTTACAGGCTCGGCGAGGACGAAGCGATGCTCGTGGTGAACGCCGCCAACACGCAGAAAGATTTCGAATGGATCAAATCTCAGTCAAGCCGTTTCAACGTGCGGGTCGAAGATCTTTCATTTCGTTACGGTCTGATCGCCGTACAGGGACCGAAGAGCGAGGCTCTGCTTTCATCGATCGTGCCTGAAATCGTATCTTTGAAGTATTATCACTCAGCGAATTTCACAGTTCTCGGGAAGAAGTGTCTGATCAGCAGGACGGGCTATACGGGTGAAGACGGTTTTGAGATCTGTTGCGATTGGCAAGACACCGTGTACATCTGGCGGGGACTCCTCGAACTCGGTAAGGACTTCTCACTGAAACCTGCCGGGCTCGGAGCGAGGGACGTTTGCAGGCTCGAGGCCTCATACCTGCTTTACGGGAACGATATGGACGAGACCGTGACACCGTTGGAAGCGGGATTGAGCTGGGTCGTGAAGTTAGAAAAAGATTTTGTCGGGAAAGAAGCCCTGCTCGCCCAGAAAGAGCAGGGGGTCAAAAGGCGCATCAGGGGGTTGAAACTCGAAGGAAGGCGTATCGCAAGGCACGGCATGCCCGTTTTGAAAGATGGGAAACAGGTTGGGATTATCACCAGTGGGACGTTTTCTCCAACGCTTCAGAGTTCCATTGCGTTGGCGATGATCGATTCATCGTTGAAGGTGGGAGAAGAAGTATCGATAGACATGAAGGGTGCGACTGTAAAAGGATGGATCGTAAAACTTCCTTTTTACAGAGGGAGTGTAAAAACCACATCGGCTTGAGGAGGTGTCTCTCGTGAAGAAGTTTGCAAAGACGCACGAATGGGTTGAAGTGAACGGAAACCTGGCGGTGGTGGGTATATCCAACCACGCACAGGAAAAACTCGGAGACGTGGTCTACGTGGATCTGCCACAGGTGGGAAAGGTTGTGAAGAAAGGTGAAGCGTTCATGAGTGTTGAATCTGTCAAAGCTGCGAGTGATATCTACGCACCTGTGAGTGGAAAGATCGTCGAGGTGAACGAAAAACTTTCGAACCAACCGGAACTTCTGAACAAGGATGCCGAGGGAGAAGGATGGCTCGTCAAGATCGAGATGAGCGATCCGGCAGAACTTTCTGATCTTCTCGACGAAGAAGCGTACAGGAGGTTCTGCGAGGAGGAAGGCTAACATGTTTCCTTACGTGCCTCACACGGAACAGGAAATACGTGAAATGCTCAAGACGATAGGTGTAGATTCGATCGACGATCTTTACAGAGACGTGCCGATGACCGTGCGCGAGCTGAACCTGCCGAACGGGCTGGATGAATTCAGCGTTGTGAAGAAAATCAAATCCATCGCGCAGAAAAACGTTGTGATAGAGAAAGAGAAAGTTTTCATGGGTGCAGGCATCTACGTTCACTACGTACCTCACGTTGTGAAGGCCATGGCCTCGAGGCCAGAGTTCGTAACCGCTTACACACCTTACCAGGCGGAAGTTTCGCAGGGAACGCTTCAGGCTCTGTTCGAATACCAGACGATGATCTGTGAACTCACAGGCATGGAAGTTGCGAACTCTTCCATGTACGATGGTGCGTCCGCGCTCGCCGAGGCAGTGCTCATGGCCCACAGGATCAACGGCAGAAAGAAGATCTTGATGAGCGAGGCGGTGCACCCCGAGTACGTGCAAACCTGTAAAACGTACGCACTGGGCTTTGGTCTGAATTTCGCATCAGTACCTGTGGACGAGAGTGGAGCAACGGATGTGGAAGCCCTCTCAAAACTCGTCAACGAAGATAGCTGTGCCGTGGTTGTGCAGCAGCCGAATTTCTTCGGCGTCATTGAAGATTTAAGGCGCGTTCGGGAGATCGCGAAAGATACCATATTCATCGTTGTTGCTGAACCCATATCCCTTTCCTTGCTCGAACCGCCCGGAAGCTTCGGGGCGGATATCGTGGTCGGTGACGGCCAGCCACTCGGAATAACTCCGAATTTCGGTGGGCCCACGGTTGGCTTTTTCGCGACTTTGGAAAAGCACGTCAGAAAGATGCCAGGCAGGATCATAGGACAAACGAAGGATGTTGAAGGTAGAACTGGTTACGTGATGATCCTTCAGACCAGAGAACAGCACATCAGACGAGAGAAAGCCACTTCCAACATCTGCACGAACCACGCACTGATGGCACTCGTCAACGCCATCTACATGAGTCTCATGGGGCCCGAGGGACTGCGCGAGGTTGCCAAAAGGAGCTATGCGAACGCCCATTACTTTGCCGAGAAACTGAAAGAGAAAGGGTTCAAACAGAGGTTCAGCGGTCCTTTCTTCAACGAGTTCGTCTTTTTCGTTGATGAAAACTACCCACACCGCTGGAAAAAGCTCTTCGAGGAAGGTTTCCTCGCACCACTGCCGTTGGAATGGTTCGACAGAAGGTACAAAGGTCTCGCACTCGCTTGTGCGACCGAGGTCAACACTAAAGAGAGCATAGATCAAATGGTGTTCGCCCTGGAGCGTGGTGCCAAATGACGGTTTTTGAAAAATCCGCGGCCGGAAGAATCGGTTTCAAGTTACCTGAGTCCGGTGTGCGTTTCGAAAAAATGGATATACCAGAACACCTCGTCAGGACCAGAAAGCTGGGTCTACCGGAGCTGAGTGAGGTTGACGTGGTCAGACACTACACGGAACTCGCATCGAAGAACTACTCGGTAGACAGAGGCTTTTACCCGCTCGGTTCTTGCACGATGAAGTACAATCCGAAGGTGAACGAATACCTCGCGTCGCTCGAGGGTTTCACCGAGATCCATCCTTACCAGCCAGTGGAGTCCGTCCAGGGTGCGCTACAGCTCATGTACGAGTTGAAGAAAGCGTTGTGCGAGATAACGGGCATGGACGAAATGACGTTGCAGCCAGCCGCAGGTGCGCACGGTGAACTCACCGGGATGCTCATCGTCAGGGCGTACCATCTTTCCAGAAACGACACGAAGAGAACGATCGCACTGGTGCCGGATTCCGCACACGGAACGAATCCAGCATCCGCAGCCATGGCAGGCTTCGAAGTTGTGGAACTGAAATCAACGAAAGAAGGCTTGCTGGACGTGGAGGAGTTGAAAAAACATCTGAACGACAGAGTCGCCGTTCTCATGCTCACCAATCCGAACACGCTCGGACTTTTCGAGAAGGATATTCTTGAGATCGCAAAACTCGTTCACGAAGCGGGTGCCTTGCTCTATTACGACGGGGCGAATCTGAACGCCATCATGGGAAGATTCAGGCCGGGCGATATGGGCTTCGACATCGTTCATCTGAACCTGCACAAAACCTTCTCGGCCCCGCATGGAATGGGAGGCCCGGGCAGTGGACCGGTGGGGGTAAAGCAGTTCCTCGCACGCTTTTTGCCGGTGCCACTGGTCAGAAAATCCGACGATGGCTCTTACTACCTTGACTACGATCTGCCGGACAGCATCGGTAGAATGAGGAGTTTCTATGGAAATTTCGCCGTCCTCGTCAAAGCCTATGCTTACATACTGACCATGGGAAAGGACGGGTTGAAGCACGCGAGTGAGATGGCCGTTCTGAACGCGAACTATTTGAGGAAATTACTTTCCAAGCATTTCAGAATGGCTTCTGACAGAACCTGTATGCACGAATTCGTTATCGACGGGAGTGAGTTCGTCAAGAAAACAGGTGTACGCATACTGGACGTTGCCAAAAGGTTGCTGGATTACGGGGTCCACGCCCCGACGATCTATTTCCCGCTGATCGTCCATGAAGCGATGATGATCGAACCCACGGAGACGGAAAGCAAGCAGACACTTGACAAATTCGCCGAGATTGTGGGTAAAATAGTCGAGGAAGCGACGAACAATCCGGAGTTGGTCAAGAACGCGCCGTACACCACACCGATTAGAAGGCTGGATGATGTAACGGCCACCAAGAATCCCATTTATAGATATCGTTGACTTATCGAGAAAAATCCAAAGAGGGGGCGAGAGGAAGAAAGTGAGGTGATGTGAATGAAAGCGCTCTTACTCGATTACGACGGAACGCTCGCGGTCGTAGACGAAGAACGGTTTGCCGAAGAGTATTTTTTCAATTTCAACGTGTTCCTGGTGGAAAAATACAAAACGGCTTTGGATCACTTTGAAATACTCGATTGCTTAGCACAGATCACGAAGTGTTCCGATGGAAGGGTCAACAACTACGAAAGATTCGTGAAGTGTCTCACAGACAAGTTTGAGAAATTCGACTGGAAGGAAGTGTTCGATAGCTTCTACAACAGTGAAGAGTTCGAAGCACTCAACGGTCTGGTCAAACCGAACGAGAAGACTCTGGAGTTACTCAGGAAGGCGAAGCAATTGGGACTTTTAGTTGTACTTGCCACGAATCCGATTTTCCCAAGAAGTGCCACTGAGAAACGTCTGAGATGGATCAGTTTGAGCCTGTCCGATTTCGACTACGCAACGTTCATGGAGAACTCCCACTTCTGTAAACCAGATCCGAGGTACTTTTTGGAAATCTGTGAAGCCATCTCGGTTGACCCGAAAGACTGTCTCATGATAGGTGATGACGATCTTTTAGATGGATCTTGCACGAGCGTTGGCATGAAATACAAGTCTATAGAGCTGTTTTCCAGAGACGGAAAAAAAGACCTGCGAGAACTGTTCTCTGAATAACTCGAAATGGGTTTGAGCGAATCGGATTCAAAGGGGGGGAGAAAGATGGCGTGCGGTCAGAAGAAAGAGGAAAAGAAACAGGAAACGACGAAGAAAGAAGAAAAGAAGGGCAAGAAATGAGAAAACCCCGGCTTGATGCCGGGGTTTTTCAATCTGCTATTCTTGCGAACCTCTCTCTGAACTGCTCGGGAGTCATCTTCGCTACAGCTGCGAGCTTGGAGAGCATTACAGGATCTTCGAGGTCTTTCTTTGTGAGCCTTATCATGTAACTCTTCGCGACTTTGTAGTGTTCGGAGTTCAGATCAACCAGCCTCACCTTGCTCCTTCCCGTCTCTGGATCGGTGAATGCTTCAAAAGGCAGAATCGTTATTCTTCCCTGGTCCAGACAAACCATCCCGGCCTTCATGTTGGAAGCGATCTTTCCCAGCAAAAACTGCACGGCCCCATAACCGAGGGTTCTGGTGTAATCGATGTCGAAAGGTATCGGTCGAGCACACCTCAGTTCGTAACCGAGCGTCACATCGACGATCGCCATCTTTTCTCCGCGCTCGGCGAACCGCTTCTGGATTTCCCTCTTGAGTATCGTTGCCAGCGGTATCTCGCTCAATCTGATGTGACCGTGTGGATCTTTTTCGACTATGACACCCGGTATGCTTGCGAGTTCGTTTTCATCCAGTATTTCACCGATTCCCTCGGCGATGACCGCCAGGCCATCGTTTCTTCCTAATACCCTGCGTTTTATTATTGCAGCTTCAAGTACATCGCACACTTCTGCGAGACTGATTTTCTCTTTTCGGAACTCTTCCGCGATGACTGTTATGGTGGCGCTCGCCGCTTTGCCTATGCCGAGCGCGAGGTGACCCGCTTTTCTTCCCATGACGACGACGAAATACCATCTGTTCGTGGTCCTCGAATCCTGAAGGAGGTTGTAAACCAGTTCGGCACCGACGTGTCGAGCGGTTTCGTAACCGAACGTGGGCATACCGCCCGGCAGGGGTAAATCGTTGTCGATCGTTTTTGGTACGTGTGCTATGCGGATGGTATCACCCGCGACCTTCGAAATGGCAGAAGCAGAAGAGGCGGTATCGTCTCCACCGATGGTCACGAGGTACTTCACGTTCAGTTTTTTTAAAGTCTCCACAACTGTCTCCAGGTCTTTCTGGCTCTTGGTGGGGTTCGCCCGCGAGGTTCTGAGGATCGAACCACCTTCGGTGTGAATTCTGGACACATCGGAAATGCTGAGCGGTCTCACCATATCCGTTCTGCCCTTCATGAGGTGTTCAAAACCATCGTAGATGCCTATCACTTCAAGGCCGTTGTTCACCGCTTCGATGGTCACGGCGTTGATAACGCTGTTGATGCCAGGGGCTGGTCCTCCTCCAACTAAGATCGCGAGACGATCGGACACTGTGAACACCTCCTGATGAAGATTATAAGCACGGCCCACAACCAGCGGGAACGTAACAGTTTTGTCAGGCAGTCTTTCGTTTCTGTTCAGCAACGTTTATCGTGAACAGCATTACAATCCAAGGCAAGAGGGAGCAGATTGATCGATGTGCGTGAACGTGTTTTCTGAGGAGTTGAAGGTTCACATCGAAATGAAGAAAGACAAGAAGTGCAACCGCCCGGTGATCTGTGGCGGTGTGCGTTCGTTGTAGCACACCGGACGGAGAAAAGATCACCGGGCTACCGAGAAGGTAGCCCGGTTTTTTATAGGAGGGGTGAGAGTATGGCGGGTGAACTTCTGGAGAGTACCAGTTCTGAAGCTGCGGATCTTCAAAGCACTGAACAGCTGATCGAACTGATCAGCAGGTCCAGAAAAAGAACGCCCGTGGTCGCTTTCGTGAAGGGAAAGTTGAGTGAGATCGATTTTTCAGCGGTTCGCTTCTTTGGAAACGGTGATTTCGGGATCGTCGTGGCTGAATACGAAGATTTTAAAAGGTTGATCGAATCTCACCCTGACCGGATTGAAGATTTCCACGTACAAGTGCTGGCACGAAACTCCGCCTTGCCGCTGGCAGATCTGACGAAGTACAACGCGAGGATCGAGCCCGGTGCGATCATCAGGGACATGGTGAAGATCGGTGATGGTGCCGTGATCATGATGGGTGCGATCATAAACGTCGGGGCAGTTATTGGTGAGAAAACCATGATCGATATGAACGCGGTTGTTGGTGCGAGGGCCATCATTGGAAAGAACTGTCACATAGGTGCGGGGGCCGTGATCGCCGGCGTGCTGGAACCTCCGAGTGCAACGCCGGTCATCATTGAGGACGAAGTGATCGTGGGCGCCAACGCCGTGGTCCTCGAGGGTGTGAGGGTGGGAAGGGGGGCCGTCGTGGCAGCCGGTGCTGTCGTGATAAACGATGTGGAACCTTACACCGTTGTTGCGGGTGTTCCCGCACGCTTCGTAAAGAGAGTCGACGACAGAACCAAAGAAAAGACGAAGATAGTCGAAGCGCTGAGGCATATCAACACGACGATCAGGTGATCGGTATGAGCCACATCTGCCCAGTTTACAAACCCTTTCCGATCCGGATCGACAGAGCCAGGGGGATATACATTTACTCCACGGACGGAAAACGCTACATTGACACTTTCTCCGGAATCGGTGTGCTGGCGTTTGGTCACGGTGATGAAGACATAAGAAAGGCCATGATCGAGAAGATGGAGCGATACATGCATGTTTCGAACTTTTTCCTCGATGAAGATGCAGAAATCGTGGCAGAGAAACTGATCGAGAGAACTGGCAGAACCGGCAAGGTGTTCTTCACAAACTCGGGCGCAGAAGCGAACGAGGCTGCTCTGAAAGCCGTCAAGAAGTTGCGAAAAGGATTGATCGTGTCGTTCGAAAGGAACTTCCACGGCAGAACGATCGCTGCTCTGTCCGTGACAGGTTTCGCTGGTTTGAGAAAACCCTTCGAGCCACTGCTTTCTGACGTGATTTTCCTTCCACACAACGACGTTGATTCGTTCGAAAAACTGTTAAACGAGAAGGGAAAAGAGATCTCGGCAGTTTTCGTGGAGTGTGTTCATGGAAGCGGTGGTTTGAACGTCCTGGATGGTGAACTCGCAAAACTCATAGAGGAGGCCAGGCAAGAGTTCGGTTTTCTTCTGGTGGCTGACGAGGTCCAGGCGGGATTGGGCAGGACGGGCAAGTTCTTCTCGTACCAGCATTTCGATCTTCAACCCGATATCGTAACGGTGGCCAAGGCGCTCGGAGGAGGTTTGCCACTCGGCGCGGTGCTCTTTCTTGAGGATGTCGCAGACGTTTTCGGCTATTCAGAGCACGGTTCAACCTTCGCACCGAATCCCGTGGCGCTGGCTGGTGCGAGAATCGTTCTGAACAAACTCACAGACGAGTTCATTCATCGAGTCGCCGAAAAGGGCAGGTTCATGAAAGAAAGGTTGCTCCAAATGGGTTCAGGGATACTGGCAGTGAAGGGACTGGGTTTGATGATAGGCGTTGAGGTCAGCGTCGATCCGGAAGTACTGAAGCAGGTAGCTCTGAAAAACGGTTTGCTCTTGAACGTGGTTTCTGGCAACGTTGTGAGGTTCCTTCCGGCACTGAACATCAGTTTTGATCAGATCGAGGAGATGCTGGAATTGTTCGAAAGGAGTTTGAACGAGGCATATGGACGAGATCACGTTGAGAAGGTTGATTCATCAAAATCCTGAGCTCGCGTTCGAAGAGTACAACACCCAGAGATTGATAGTCGAGTTCGTCCGTGGGCTCGGATTGAACAATATCCTCACACTGGGAACCGGAGTGCTGGTGTTCCTGGAAAGGAGAGAGCACGAACCTTACGTGATCGTGAGGGCAGAGATGGATGCGTTACCCATACCAGAAGAGACGGATTATCCATTCCGGGCCAGCAACGGAAGAATGCACGCTTGTGGTCACGATTTCCACATAGCGGCGGTCTGCTGGGCGCTGAGGAGGATCGTGGAAGAAGACAAACGGGGAAATTATTTGTTCGTTTTTCAACCGGCTGAAGAGAGCGGTGCAGGTGCGAGGAAGATCGTTGAACACATCACGCGATGGGATTGTGATGTCAAAGCAGCCGTAGCCATGCATGTGACGGACGAATATCCTGCGGGCGTGGTCGCAAGCAGGCCTGGCCCTCTCTTCAGCGCTTCCTGTGAAGTGAACGTTCGTGTGGAGGGGCGATCTGCTCACGTCGCCCAGCACCGGCTTGGTAGAGACGCTTTAAAAAGTGCCGTGATGTTTCTGAATCGGGTGTACGCATGGGATTGGAAGGATGATCTCGTTTGGTTCGGAAGGCTCCTTGCGGGTCAGATCAGAAACGTTGTGGCCGGTGAAGCCTTGATCGAGGGAACGGTGAGAGTGAGTGAAACTGAGAGACTGCACGGTGTGATCGAAGTACTTCAAAGCTTTGCAAGAGAGGTTGAAGACGAAACGGGAGTCAAGGTTTCTGTGAATCCAGCGGCGGTGTACCCTGAAGTGATGATCGATGAGGGCCTTCTGTCTGTGCTGAGACGTGTATGCGAAGAAAATGGTATCGAATATGTTGAGTGCGAGAGAAAGCTCACCGCCGAAGATTTTGGTTATTTCTCGAGGCACTTCCGTACCCTGATGTTCTGGTTCGGTGTCAGACAGAAACCAAGAATCGAGGGTCTTCATTCTCCACGTTTTCTCCCCGCCGACGAATTGATCCCAGTCGCTGGGGATCTTCTTGTGCACCTCCTTGATTCGATGAGTGAAGCTCGGGTATGATATAACTATCAGGAAATATTTGCAAAGGAGGTGCACCTGCTTTGTTCTTTGTGCTCATTACTTCCCTTTTGGGAATAGCTTACGTTTTGTTTTTGGCCTTCAAAATCTTAGACAGCAGCCCCGGCAGCGAAAAGATGGTACAGCTATCAAAAATCATCCAGGACGGTGCGAGGTCTTTCTTGTTCAGCGAATACAAGGTGTTTCTACCTTTCGTACTCGCTCTCTCTTCGTTGCTTGGGTTCTCGCTGGGGTGGAAGATCGCAGGCGCGTTCTTAGTGGGTGCGGCTTTTTCGACGCTGAGCGGTTTCTTTGGTATGGCTATAGCCACGAAGGCGAACGTTCGCACGAGCTGGGCGGCGAGACAGGGCCTTGGGAGAGCTTTGAAGATCGCGTTCAGCGGCGGTGCCGTGATGGGTTTGACCGTTTCGTCACTGGGATTACTGGGATTGACAGTAGTCTACGTTTTGACCAGAGACGTGACCAAGGTGAGTTACTACTCTTTGGGCGCATCCTTTGTGGCACTGTTCGCGCGCGTTGGGGGAGGCATATTCACCAAGGCGGCCGACGTCGGCGCTGACATCGTGGGAAAAACGGAGGCGAACCTACCTGAGGACGATCCGAGAAATCCTGCCGTCATCGCGGACAACGTCGGAGACAACGTGGGTGATGTGGCGGGCATGGGTGCGGACTTGTTCGAGTCCTACGTTGGCTCGATATTCTCAGCGCTCGCTCTGGCTTCCGCTCTCGGTGAAAAACAGAAGCTGGACCTGGTACTGTTCACGGTCTCGGTTGGTTTGCTCGCTTCCATCTTCGCCGTGCTGTTGACCCGATCGCTCAGTGACAGGGCGAAGGATGCGGCCACGGCGCTGAGACTCGGCACGATCGTTGCCAACCTTGCACTGGTCGCGGCCTTGTTTCTGTATTCCTTCTTTCAGAAAAGCTTTGCCGAGTTCTTCGCCGTTCTCGTTGGTGTGATCATAGGAATTTCCATAGGTTTGTTCACGGAGTTCTACACCTCCGGAGCGCGCGTCGAGAGGCTCGCAAAATCCGCGTTGATGGGCCCTGCGAATTTCCTCATCAACGGTCTGGCACTCGGAATGGAATCGACCTTCGTGGTGACGCTGATGATAGTCTCCGGTGTGGTTTTCTGTCACAGGCTCCTTGGTCTCTACGGTGTGGCGCTCTCCGCGGTGGGTATGCTCGCAACTTTGGGTATGAGTTTGGCCATAGACGCCTACGGTCCCATCGCCGACAACGCAGGTGGCATCGCGCAGATGACAGGACTCGGTGACGATGTGAGGAAGATAACAGACGAGCTCGATGCGGTTGGTAACACCACAGCTGCCATGGGGAAAGGTTTTGCGATAGCTTCTGCAGCGATGACGAGCCTGGCTTTGTTCGCAAACTTTGCCAACGTCTCGCATGTGGAGAACTTCGATATAAGGCAACCTGCCCTCTTCGTTGGGGCACTGGTCGGGGCCATGCTTCCGTTCCTCTTCAGTGCTCTGACGATGAAGGCCGTTGGTTATGCGGCGGATGAAATGGTCGAGGAAATCAGGAGGCAGATAAGGGAAATTCCGGGTATCATATCTGGTGAGAATCTTCCAGATTACACGAGATGCATTCAGATAGCCACGCGTGGCGCACTCAGGAGAATGGTGCTCCCAAGTTTGCTGGCCGTGGGTTCACCGATCCTGACTTATTTCAGTCTGGGTGCGGTTGGTACGGCCGGACTCTTGATAGGCGCCACGGTTTGTGGTGTGATGGTAGCAATATTCATGTCCAACTCGGGTGGAGCTTGGGACAACGCGAAGAAGTACGTTGAGGAAGGACACTTTGGGGGTAAAGGGTCTGTGACGCACAAAGCGACCGTGGTCGGAGACACGGTTGGAGATCCGCTCAAAGACACCGCGGGGCCTTCAATCAACATTCTGATAAAGCTCATGGCTGTGACTTCCGTGGTGATTGCCACGATGGTGGGGAGGTAAGAACGAATGAAAAGAGTGGCGATTCTCTGTGTGGGGAACGATTGTCCAGGTTTGAATGCGGCGATCAGGGCTGTGGTTGTGAAAGCGTCCGAACTCGACATCGAGGTGCTCGGTGTTAAGGACGGCTTCGAAGGATTCTTGAAGGATCAGCTCGACGTGATGACGAAGACGAACGTGTCCGGAATCCTTCACAAAGGTGGGACCATACTGGGAACATCTCTGCTGGTTCCTGAGGATGAAGAGCAGATGAAATTGGTTCAGAAGAAGGTAGAACAGTACGCGATCACCTCGTTGATCATCCTCGGCGGCAGGCTCGGTGTCAGGGCTGCGCTGAACCTTTCGAAAAAGAACGTGCCATCCTTGTTGATTCCTGCCACGATAGACAACGATCTTTCCTTCACCGATTTTTCCATAGGCTTCTTCACCGCGGTTGAGAACGTCAAGAACGCGCTCGATGTTCTTCATTCAACTGCGGAATCTCACCACAGGGTGATGATAGTCGAGACGATGGGAAAACCGGGTGGTTGGATCGCCACGGTGGGAGGACTCACCGGAGGGGCCGATTATGTCGTTTCGAGTGCTGAGCCCTTCGACCCGGACGATCTTCTCAGGAAAATAAGGACACGTTACGAAGGGCACAAGAGGTTCTCGATCATCGTTGTTGAAAGCGGTGTCAGGTTGCCCGAAGATTTCTACCGTAACCTGGGTCTTTCTCAGGAAGTTCCCGCGGCTCAGGCGATAGGATCGTTCGTGGAGAAGAATTTCAAAGAGTTCGGTGTGGAATGGAGATACACGAACCTTGGTTATCTGCAGCGTGGTGGGAGCCCCGTCGCCATGGACCGCCTCGTAGCCACGCTGATGGCCACGAGGGCTGTGGAAATGATCAAGGCGGCAAGGATCTACCATGCCGTTGGTATGAGAGGATTGACGGTGACTGAGGTTCCGTACAGCGAGACGATGCTGAACGTGAGGACAGTGGAAGAGCATCTGAGATCGCTCGTGAAACTTTTCTATTGAGGTGATGATTTTGGGCTTGCTCCAGGTTCTTGGACCCGTGATGGTTGGACCTTCCAGTTCTCACACGCTCGGTGCGATGCGAATTGCGCGCTTTGCGAGAAAATTTTCTTCGAGTCTGCCGAGAGAAGTCGTCTTTTTGTTGCACGGGTCTTTCGCGAAGACTGCCGATGGGCACGGAACTAAGAAGGCCTTGCTGGCAGGGATTCTGGACTTAGATTACGACGATGAGAGGATCGTGGAATCCTACGAGCTGGCGCGGCGATTGGGATTGAAGTTCAGTTTTGAAAGCGTGGATCTCAGAGACGTTCATCCCAACACGGTGCGTATCAGGTTCCTCAGCGATGAGTGGCACGAGATAGAGGGTTGTTCCATCGGTGGTGGTAGCATAAAGATAACGCGGGTGGACGAAGTGGAGTGCGAACTTGGATGGAACTACGATACGCTGATAATTCTCAACAAAGACGAACCAGGAGCATTGATGAAGATTCTGTCCTGCATCGAAGCGAACATAGCGAACCTTTATCTTAGAAGGATCAACATGCTTCAACAGTTGGCCGTGGCGATCCTTGAACTGGACGAATCGAGATACGATGCGGAAAAACTTGGCAAGCTGGATGTCGTACTGAAACATTACTTCGTTCCAAAAGACAGGCTGTTGGGAGTCAGTGGGGCATGACGTTCTCAGAACTTTTAGAAATGTCGCGAAAGGCCGATCAACCCTTCCACGAGATCGTGCTGGTGGCGCAGATGCTTGAGGATGGTTCCGATCCGTCCGAGACCAGATCGAAGATTCGTTTGCTCTTGCACACCATGTTGGACATAGCCGAATCGAACTATGCTAAACGGCAGAAAACTCTGGTCGGACTCTGCGGAGAGAACGCGTATCTGTTCTCGAAACACACCCCAAAGTTCATCGATCAATTCATGCACGTGGCGATGACAGCGGCCCTATCTGTTTCGGAAGCCAATTCTGCAATGAAGCGCATCGTCGCGTGTCCCACCGCTGGCTCGTGCGGTGTCATGCACGGTGTCGTTTATGCCCTGGCCGAGGTTCTCAACGTGGAGGAAGAAAGACTCGTTGAAGGACTCATCGTTGCAGGTGTCATAGGAGACATCGTCGCGAGGACGGCCTCCATCTCCGGTGCACAGGCGGGCTGCCAAGCGGAGATAGGTACGGCAGCCGCCATGGCCAGTGGTATGATGGTTTACGTTTTGACGCAGGACGCTGAAAAATCTTCACACGCGGCTGCGATCTGTTTGAAATCTTTGATGGGCTTGGTCTGTGACCCCATAGGAGGTTTCGTGGAGGTTCCGTGTGTCAAACGGAACGCCACGGCCGTTGCCGTAGCGGTTGCGGCCGCAGAGATGGCACTTGCAGGGATAAAGAGTGTGGTGCCCTTCGATGAAGTCGTCGAAGCCATGGCCAAGGTTGGCAAGTCGCTTCCCGAGGAGCTGAGAGAGACAGGCCTGGGTGGTATCGCGGCAACGAAAACAGCCCTAAAACTTCTTGAACGTTTTTTCAGTGGGGGTGGCGTGGATGAAAATAAGCGGGGAGATAACGCAGAACGTTGATCTTTGCGTTGGCTGGGGACGGCTCAATCCCAATGCACTCGGCTGGAGCAGAAGGCCACTGATTCGAGCGAACCTGAAGGGTCACTTTCTCAGAAAAAAGAAATGGAACTACTGGGCCGTGGCGAACAGGAACTGTCTTTTCTCGATCACGGTGTGCAATTTGGATTATCTGGGCACGGTGTTCGCCTACTTTCTCGATTTCAACAGTAAAGATTTTGTCGAAGAATCCATCACGACGCCTTTTGGAAAAGGTTGTTCCCTGCCACAGACGCCGTACGAAAGTGTGTCGTTCGAATCGAAGAAGGTGCGTGTGAAGTTTGAGGCCGATCGAGGGAAAGTGATTATAAGCACCACAGTTCCACACACGCGTTTGGGTCGAATCGACGCACAAATAAAGGTTTACTGGGCTGACCACGAATCTTTAACGGTGGTCGTACCGTGGTCCTGGCGAAGGTTTCAACTGACCACCAAATGTGTCGGATTGCCGGCCGAAGGTACATTGCTGGTTGGAAACAGAATTTATGAATTCAACGTGAGCGATTCTTTTGCAACGCTCGATTTTGGGAGAGGTGTCTGGAAATACAGAACTTCCTGGAACTGGGCGAGTTTTTCCACCACGGTGAAGGATCGTGTTGTAGGCGTGAACCTCGGCGGAAAATGGACGGACGGAACCGGCACGAACGAGAATGCGGTTTTCGTGGATGGGAAGTTGCACAAGCTGAACAGCGACGTCGTTTTTGAGTACGACAGGAAAGATCTGTTCAAACCCTGGCACATATACACGAAGTCCAGCGATGAAATAGAGCTGGAATTCCATCCATTCTTCGAAAGGATCTCTAAGAGCAACTTCGTGCTGATCTCTTCGGAGATGCACCAGATGATAGGTAAGTTCAAAGGTTTCGTCAGGGACACGGATCGTAACCTCTACATCATCGAAGATGCCATCGGTTGGGCGGAGGACCACAAGGCGCGCTGGTGATAATCTTTCTCGTTGATTACTCTTTTTTGTTAAGATGATGTATAATGATCAATGGCTGGCGAAACTTTTCACATGAGGGGGTGTTTCACATGCGGTGGTCAGTACTGGCATTTTTGATCATGGTAGCACTGGCGTTTGCGGCTGAGCCCATCGTGATAGGCGTGTTCGAACCCATGACAGGTCCCTACGCAGCAGGCGGTCAGATGACGATGGAGGGTATCTATCTTGCGCACGAACAGGTCAAAGAAGTCCTTGGCAGACCTATCGAACTTGTGCTCGTTGACAACAAGAGTGACAAAGTTGAGGCAGCCAATGCGGTTGCCAGGTTGATCGAATACCACAAAGCTGTTGCTATCATTGGTAGTTATGGGAGCGCTGTTGCCATTCCGGGAAGTGAAGTTGCCAACAAACTTGGTGTGCCCATGGTCGGTTGTTCACCAACAAATCCACTGGTCACCCTTGGAAAGCCTTATGTTTTCAGAGTTTGCTTCATAGATCCATTCCAGGGGACCGTGATGGCGCAGTTTGCAGTTGAAAAGCTCAAGGCGAAGACAGCTGTCGTTATACAGGACATTGCCTCCGACTATTCTGTTGGATTGTCGTATTACTTCCAGGAAGCCTTCAAAAAGCTCACGAACAACAAGAAATCTATTCTCGGAGTGATTTCGTACCAAACCGGAGATCAAGACTTCACAGCCCAGCTCACGTTCGCTGCGAGCAAGAACCCAGATGTCATCTTTGTACCGGCAGCAGCTTATGGGGAAGCGGCACTGATAATCAAGCAGGCGCGGGAACTCGGAATGAACCAGATCTTCCTTGGTGGTGATACGTGGGAAGCACCTGAATTTCTCGAAGTTGGCGGAAAAGCAGTTGAAGGATGCTACTTCAGCACGCATTTCGATACCGAGGCAATCGTTACACCCAGAGCAGCTGAATTCATAAAAGCCTTCAGAGAAAAGTACGGCAAAGATCCGAGCGCATTTGCTGCCCTCGGTTACGATGCGTACATGCTCGTAGTAGATGCCATCAGAAGGGCTGGATCGGCAGATCCTAAGGCTATAAGAGACGCGCTTGCAGCGACGAAGAATTTCGAAGGCGCGACGGGTTACATAACCTTGGACCAGAACGGTGATGCCATCAAAGATGCTGTGATAAGGGTTGTGAAAGACGGCAAGTTTGTGTACGTCACGACGGTCAGACCTTCCGAGTGATATTGACGCGCAGGCTACACGCCTGCGCGTTTTCATATCCGGAGGTGCCAGAAAATGGACTGGACCATGTTTCTGCAGCACTTAGCGAATGGAATAGCCCTGGGCTTTGTATTCGGATTGGTCGCGATTGGCTACACCTTAGTCTACGGTGTCGTAAAACTCGTGAACTTCGCCCATGGCGACATCTTTATGATGGCAACTTTCTTCGTTTACTACGGTATTGTTCTGTTCTCTTTCCCCTGGTGGCTTGCATTCTTGATCGGTATTTTTCTGACGGCCCTGTTAGGAATTCTGGTAGAAAAAGTCGCTTACAAACCTTTGAGAAACGCACCGAGAATCTCGTCGCTGTGCTCTGCGATCGGTATGTCATTTTTCTTAGAAAATTTCGCGGTTGTTTTCTTTGGAGGGAGACAGAAAGCTTTCTACCGACCTGAGGTTTTGAATAAAACACTCATTGTGGGCGGGGTACGCATGCAGATGGTGACGGTGGTCACGATACTGGTTTGTGTTGGGGTTCTGTTTTTTTTGAATTTCTTGGTTTACAGGACCAAGATGGGTTTGGCGATGAGAGCGCTTGCGTACGATTTCGACACAGCAAAACTGATGGGCATACATGTTGACAGAACAATAACTTTCACCTTCGCACTTGGTTCAAGTCTGGCTGCGATCAGCGCTATTTTCTGGGCTCTTAGGTATCCACAGATTTGGCCCTTCATGGGCGTTTTTCCTGGCTGGAGGGCGTTCACGGCTGCAATTATAGGAGGAGTAGGTAGTATAAAAGGAGCACTCGTTGGAGGATTTTTGATAGGAATGATATCCGTGTTACTTGTAGCTTTTCTACCAGATGTTGCAGGATACAGAGACGCGTTCATATTCGTCATCTTAGTGTTGATGTTGCTCTTTAAACCTACGGGCTTATTCGGGGAAGCCTGAGGGAGGAAGACCGCCATGAAGAAGAAATACTCGTATTTACTTACCATCGCTTCTTTACTGGTCTTCTTCCTCTTTATACATTATGCGCAAACACATTTCGACGCGTACGTGCTGAGAATCATGAACGTTGCGGCGATCTACGTGATACTCGGAGTGAGTTTGAACCTGATAAACGGGTTCACGGGACAGTTCTCGCTTGGGCACGCGGGGTTCATGGCGATAGGAGCATACACGTCAGCTTTGCTGTACATGTCGCCAGAATTGAAGGCGGTGAATTTCTTCATGAAGCCTCTCATATGGCCACTCAACCAGATTCAGATACCATTCTTCCCGGCGCTACTCATAGGGGGAGTTCTGGCTGGCTTGATGGGCTTTCTCGTCGGTGCACCGTGCTTGCGCGTGAAGGGAGACTATCTGGCCATAGTGACCTACGGTTTTTCAGAGATAATACGCGTGCTCTTCAACAACCTTCAAAGTGTGACGAACGGTCCATTGGGGTTGAAAGGTTTACCGACTTATACCAATCTGTGGTGGAGTTGGGGGTGGGCGATCTTCACGGTGTTTTTTATTAAAAGGCTCGTAGAGTCAAGCTATGGCCGAGCACTCAAGGCGATCCGTGACGACGAGGAAGCGGCAGAGGCGATGGGGATCAACCTGTTCTTCCACAAAACGCTCGCTTTTACTGTTGGCGCATTCTTCGCGGGAATCGCTGGCGGTTTGCTTGGCAGCTTAGTCATGACGATCGATCCGAACGCGTTCAACATAATGCTCACCTTCCAGATCGTGCTGATAGTTCTGCTCGGTGGCCTGGGGAACATCACAGGAACGGTGATAACAGCCGTGCTCATAACTGTTCTCATGGAGTGGCTGAGGATCGTTGAATCTCCGATGAAGATATTTGGATTGAGAATTCAGGGAATCCCGGGTATGAGGATGCTCATATTCTCAGTAGTATTGATGATCGCAGTTTTGTTCTTCAGACACGGTATTTTGGGTGACAGGGAGTTCAGCTGGGAGGCGGTTGGAAGATTCCTCAAACGCTTTTCTTCCTCCTCAAAGGGAGAGGATCAGAAATGAACATGCTCAAGCTTGAGAAAGTGACAAAACGTTTCGGTGGCCTGATAGCTGTGAACGACGTTTCGATGGAGCTTTTCGAAGGTGAGCTTGTAGGGCTGATAGGTCCGAACGGCGCCGGTAAGACCACCATATTCAATCTCGTCACGGGATTTCTTCGTCCAGACTCTGGCAGGATATACTTCCAGGGACAGGATATCACCGGGAAGAAACCTCATGAAATAACCGCACTAGGCATAGCACGCACTTTTCAGAACATAAAGCTTTTCTACAGAATGAGCGTTTTGGATAATGTGCGCGTTGCTTGCCATTTAAGGTTGAGATCGAACGTGTTTTCGGCAGTTCTCGGGTTGTCAGAATACAGTGCTCAAGAAAGGCAGATGACTCATGAATCTCTCAGATTACTCGAAGCAGTGGGATTACTGGATTTAAAAGATGAAAAAGCGAGCGCATTACCTTACGGGCATCAAAGGAAACTCGAAATCGCAAGAGCTCTGGCGACAAAGCCAAGGTTGCTCTTACTTGACGAACCCGCGGCAGGCATGAATCCGGAGGAAACATCCGAACTGATGCAGTTCATAAAGCGTATAAGAAAAGAGTTCGATCTCACGATTCTTTTGATAGAGCACGACATGAAGGTTGTGATGGGGATTTGCGAGAGAATAATTGTTCTTGATCATGGCTCAGTCATTGCTGTTGGGACGCCCGAAGAGGTACGAAACAACCCCGACGTGATTAGAGCCTACCTGGGGAGTGGTGCCTATGCTCGAGGTTAGGGGTGTTCAAGTCAGTTATGGAGCCATAAGAGCTCTAAAAGGTATCTCGTTCAGGGTAGAGAAAGGCACGATCGTCACTCTCATTGGTTCCAACGGTGCAGGAAAAACCACAACGTTGAAGGCCATATGTGGCCTTGTTAAGGTGAAATCAGGACAGATTCTACTGAACGGCATGGACATTACAAACAAACCCACCCATGAGATAATCGCGAATAAAGTTGCCATGGTTCCTGAGGGAAGGAAAATTTTTCCGAACCTCACGGTGTATGAAAATCTGTTGGCTGGAGCATTTTTGCGAAAGGATAAAGAAGGAATAAAGCATGATTTGGAATGGGTATTTTCATTGTTTCCAAGATTGCAGGAAAGACTAAATCAAAAGGGTGGAACCCTTTCTGGTGGTGAGCAACAAATGCTCGCCATAGGGAGGGCGTTAATGAGTAGACCAGACCTTCTCATGCTTGACGAACCTTCCCTAGGGCTGGCTCCCATCCTGGTAGATGAGTTGTTTGAAATCATCAAGAGAATCCACGACGAAGGTAAAACGATACTGTTGGTCGAGCAGAATGCTTACGCCGCGTTGAGCATTGCAGATTATGCGTACGTGCTCGAAACTGGCAGTATAGCTCTGGAAGGTAGAGGAAGGGATCTTTTGAACAACGAACAGGTGCGCAGGGCGTATCTTGGTGGTTGAACAATACAATTTACCTTTCCGTAACTTGACATGGTATGGTGCCGATGGTAATATGTGTATCGGCAGTCGCAAGAACGAGTGAAGGTCTTCGATGAGAACTGAATAAACCAAAAGAGAGTCTAAGAATAGGCTCAAGTTTGTTTGTCGTCGGGTCATTGAAAAATGGATAGCAGTCCCGCCAACCATAAAGAGTCGAGGATCTAAAACCTTCTGCTTAGATTTTGTGGAGGGTTTGATCCTGGCTCAGGGTGAACGCTGGCGGCGTGCCTAACACATGCAAGTCGAGCGGGTACCCGCAAGGGTACCAGCGGCGCACGGGTGAGTAACACGTGGGTAATCTACCCCTCGGAGGGGGATAACCGGGGGAAACCCCGGCTAATACCCCATACGATCCAATGACGACGGTCATTGGATGAAAGGGGCGTTTCGCCTCGCCGAGGGATGAGCCCGCGGCCCATCAGGTAGTTGGTGGGGTAATGGCCCACCAAGCCTACGACGGGTAGCTGGCCTGAGAGGGTGGTCGGCCACAAGGGCACTGAGACACGGGCCCTACTCCTACGGGAGGCAGCAGTGGGGAATCTTGGACAATGGGCGAAAGCCTGATCCAGCGACGCCGCGTGGGGGACGAAGCCCTTCGGGGTGTAAACCCCTGTTGCGAGGGAGGAATAAGACCTGGAGGAAATGCCAGGTCGATGACTGTACCTCGCGAGAAAGCCCCGGCTAACTACGTGCCAGCAGCCGCGGTAATACGTAGGGGGCGAGCGTTACCCGGATTCACTGGGCGTAAAGGGGGTGTAGGCGGCTCGGTAAGTCGGGTGTGAAATCCCACGGCTCAACCGTGGAATTGCGCCCGAAACTGCCGAGCTTGGGGCCGGTAGAGGGAGACGGAACTGCCGGTGTAGGGGTGAAATCCGTAGATATCGGCAGGAACGCCGGTGGGGAAGCCGGTCTCCTGGGCCGCGCCCGACGCTGAGGCCCGAAAGCTAGGGGAGCAAACCGGATTAGATACCCGGGTAGTCCTAGCCGTAAACGATGCCCACTAGGTGTGGGGGAGTATTTCCTCCGTGCTGTAGCTAACGCGTTAAGTGGGCCGCCTGGGGAGTACGCCCGCAAGGGTGAAACTCAAAGGAATTGGCGGGACCCCGCACAAGCGGTGGAGCGCGTGGTTTAATTGGATGCTGAGCCAAGAACCTTACCAGGGCTTGACATGCAGGTGGTACCGACCCGAAAGGGGAGGGACCCCATCCTTTTGGGTGGGGAGCCTGCACAGGTGGTGCACGGCCGTCGTCAGCTCGTGCCGTGAGGTGTTGGGTTAAGTCCCGCAACGAGCGCAACCCCTGCCCTTAGTTGCCATCGGTTCGGCCGGGCACTCTAAGGGGACTGCCGGCGACGAGCCGGAGGAAGGAGGGGACGACGTCAGGTACTCGTGCCCTTTATGCCCTGGGCTACACACGCGCTACAATGGGTGGTACAGTGGGTTGCGACCCCGCGAGGGGGAGCCAATCCCTAAAACCACCCCCAGTTCGGATCGCAGGCTGCAACCCGCCTGCGTGAAGCCGGAATCGCTAGTAATCGCGGATCAGCCACGCCGCGGTGAATACGTTCCCGGGGTTTGCACACACCGCCCGTCAAGCCACCCGAGCCGGGGGCACCCGAAGACGCCCATCCTAACCCGAAAGGGAGGGAGGGCGTTGAGGGTGAATCTGGTGAGGGGGGCTAAGTCGTAACAAGGTAGCCGTACTGGAAGGTGCGGCTGGATCACCTCCTTTCTAGGGAGTGAAGCGGGACTGCTATCCATTTTTGAGTGACTCGAGAGGGCTCGTAGCTCAGGTGGTCAGAGCGCACGCCTGATAAGCGTGAGGTCGGAGGTTCGAGTCCTCCCGAGCCCACCATGGCGGGGACGTAGCTCAGCTGGGAGAGCGCCTGCTTTGCAAGCAGGAAGTCAGGGGTTCGAATCCCCTCGTCTCCACCAAGGGAAGGGTCTTTGAAAACTGCATAGGAAGCGAAGAGGTCAAGGTACTAAGGGCATGCGGTGGATGCCTTGGCGGCGGGAGGCGACGAAGGGCGTGGTAAGCTGCGATAAGCCCCGGGGAGCCGCAAACAGGCGTTGATCCGGGGATGCCCGAATGGGGAAACCTGGCTGGTCGTAAGACCAGTCGCCGCCGAAAGGCGGTGCGATACCGGGGGAAGTGAAACATCTCAGTACCCCGAGGAAAAGAAATCAAAACGAGATTCCCTGAGTAGCGGCGAGCGAAAGGGGAGGAGCCTAAACCAGCGCAATGCTCAAGCCCGTGGGCGTTGTTGCGCTGGGGTTGTGGGGCGCAACCGGGCGGGGCCACGGACCCGCCGGGAAGTTACAAATCCTCTACTTAGCCGAAGTGCCTGGGATGGCACGCCAGAGAGGGTGACAGCCCCGTAGGCGAAAAGTAGAGGACTTCCTGGGTTGCGACCCCGAGTACCGCGGGACCCGTGGAATCCTGCGGGAATCAGGGGGGACCACCCTCCAAGGCTAAATACTACCCGCCGTCCGATAGTGCACTAGTACCGTGAGGGAAAGGTGAAAAGAACCCCGGAAGGGGAGTGAAATAGAACCTGAAACCGCATGCCTACACTAAGTCGGAGCCCGAAAGGGTGACGGCGTGCCTTTTGCTTAATGAGCCCGCGAGTTGCCGTCAGTGGCGAGGCTAAGCCGAGCGAGGCGGAGCCGTAGCGAAAGCGAGTCCGAACAGGGCGTTAGTCACTGGCGGCAGACCCGAAGCCGGGTGAGCTACCCCTGGGCAGGATGAAGGTGGGCTAAACCCCACTGGAGGTCCGAACCGGTGGACAGTGAAAAGTCCTCGGATGACCTGGGGGTAGGAGTGAAAAGCTAATCGAACCCGGTGATAGCTGGTTCTCCCCGAAACGCATTGAGGTGCGGCCTCGGGTGGTCTGTGCAGGGGGTAGAGCACTGATAGGGCTAGGGGGGTAACCTCCGAACCCTGTCAAACTCCGAATCCCTGCACATAAAGCCCGGGAGAAAGACTGTGGGGGATAAGCTCCATGGTCGAGAGGGGAACAGCCCAGACCGCCGGCTAAGGGCCCGGAGAGGTGGCTAAGTGGTAAAGGATGTGGCGCACCTAAGACAACTGGGAGGTTGGCTTAGAAGCAGCCATCCTTTAAAGAGTGCGTAACAGCTCACCAGTCGAGGTGCGCTGCGCCGAAGATGTAACGGGGCTCAAGCCACCCCCCGAAGCCGCGGGTCTGCACCGATGAGGTGCAGGCGGTAGGGGAGCTTTCCGCTGTAGGGTGAAGGCAGACCCGCGAGGGCTGCTGGACGAGGCGGAAGTGAGAATGCGGGCATGAGTATGCGAGAGGAGAGTGAGAATCTCTCCCCCCGTAAGCCCAAGGGTACCTGGGGAAGGGTCGTCCGCCCAGGGTTAGCCGGTACCCTAAGGTAAACCCGAAAGGGGTAGCCGAAGGGAAGCTGGTTAATATTCCAGCGCCACCTGCAATCGAGGTGCAAGGGGTGACGCAGGAGGGTAGGCGCCGAGGGTAAGTGGCATTCCCTTCCAAGCGGTTAGGGCGTTGATGGGTGTAGGTAAATCCGCACCCGGAGCCTGAGCCGTGATGGGGAGGACCCGTGAGGGTCCAACGGCGCTGACCCCACACTGCCGAGAAAAACCTCGTGCACCGTTTGAGATTGCAGGTGACCGTTCCGCAAACCGACACAGGTGGGCGGGCTGAGAAGGCTCAGGGGAGCGGGATAACCCTCGCCAAGGAACTCGGCAAGTTGACCCCGTAACTTCGGGAGAAGGGGTGCCGTGGTAGGGTGAACCCAGGGGAAGGGGCAACCCGGAAACTGGGGGAGCCCGAAGCGGTCGCAGAGACCAGGCCCTGGCGACTGTTTACCAAAAACACAAGCCTCTGCAAACTCGTAAAGAGGATGTATAGGGGCTGACGCCTGCCCAGTGCCGGAAGGTTAAGGGGAGGGGTGAGGCCGAAAGGCGTAGCTCCGACCCGAAGCCCCGGTAAACGGCGGCCGTAACTATAACGGTCCTAAGGTAGCGTTGCTGCCTGCCCACAGGGAAACCTGTGGGGCAATACCCGGCTATATGCGGGAAAGCCCTTAAAGCCCTTCTTACCTGGGGGCTGTGGCCAGCCCAGGTAAAAATGGAAGGGATTGGGCAATCCGCAGGAAACCCCGATGAGGGGGATCCTCAGAGACTGTACGCCGGGCATCCAGTCCCGTGAGAGAGGGTGGAATGCTTGGATCTCAAACCCGACTGGGTCGTTGGGTTCGTCGATGGTGAAGGCTGTTTCTACGTTGGAGTTAACAGGAATCGTACCATGAAGACAGGTTACCAGGTTCTCCCCGAGTTCAGGATCGTTCAGCACGAACGGGACATACAGGTTCTGTACGCGCTGAAGAAGTTTTTCGGATGTGGCGTTGTACGGAGGAATCATGAGGATCGATATGAACTCCGAATTCGAAAGATATCCTGTCTGAAGAGAGTGGTTGAGTTCTTCGAGAAACATCCTCTAAAGACGAAGAAGAACGTCGATTTCAAAAAGTTCAGACGGATAATCCTGATGATGGAACGGGGAGAACATCTAACGAGAGAGGGCCTCATCGAGATCCTGAAAATTGCCATGGAAATGAACACAGGAGACCACGAAAGGTTGAGACGAACCCTCGAGGAGATTCAGGGACTGGATGAAGATACAGTCCACCCCCATTCCGAAAGGATGGGATAAAGGTGAGCGAAATACCTTGTCGGGTAAGTTCCGACCTGCATGAATGGCGTAACGACTGGGGCGCTGTCTCGGCGAGGGGCCCGGTGAAATTTCAGTGAGGGTGAAGATGCCCTCAACCTGCGGCTAGACGGAAAGACCCCGTGGAGCTTCACTGCAGCCTGGTATTGGATTCTGGCACACCGTGTACAGGATAGGTGGGAGGCTGTGAACCCGGCTCGCCAGGGTCGGGGGAGCCACCGGTGGGATACCACCCTCGGTGTGTCGGAATTCTAACCTGAACCTGTGAAGAGCAGGTTGGGGACAGTGCCAGGTGGGCAGTTTGACTGGGGCGGTCGCCTCCTAAAAAGTAACGGAGGCGCGCGAAGGTCGGCTCAGGTGGGTTGGAAATCCACCGTTGAGTGTAAGGGCATAAGCCGGCCTGACTGTGAGGCCGACGGGCCGAGCAGAGGGAAAACCCGGCCCTAGTGACCCGACGACTCCGGGTGGAAGGGTCGTCGACAACGGACAAAAGTTACCCCGGGGATAACAGGCTAGTCTCGCCCGAGAGTTCACATCGACGGCGAGGTTCGGCACCTCGATGTCGGCTCATCCCATCCTGGGGCTGAAGCAGGTCCCAAGGGTTAGGCTGTCCGCCTATTAAAGGGGTACGTGAGCTGGGTTCAGACCGTCGCAAGACAGGTCGGTCCCTATCGGCCGCAGGCGCAGGAGGTTTGAGGGGGGTCGCCCCTTGTACGAGAGGACCGGGGTGAGCGGGCCTCTGGTGTACCGGCTGTCCTGCCAAGGGCATTCGCCGGGTAGCTATGCCCGTGAGCGATAACCGCTGAAGGCATCTAAGCGGGAAGCGCGCCCCAAGATTAGACCTCCCATCCCGTTAAGGGAGTAAGGCCGGTCCGAGATGAGGACCTTGATAGGCCGGTGGTGTAAGCGCCGTAAGGCGTTGAGCCAACCGGTACTAATCGGCCGAGGCCTTGACCTCGTAGCTTCCTATGCAGTTTTGAGGGACTCTTCGAGATTTCCTCGGGTGCCGATACCAGAGCGGGAAACACCCGGTCCCATTCCGAACCCGGCCGTTAAGCCGCTCTGGGCCGATGGTAGTGTGGGGGCAGCCCCACGCGAGAGTAGGTAGTGCCCGGGGATTCAAGGGGGAAGCGAAAAGCTTCCCCCTTTTGTTTTGAACAGGCTTTCGCAGTTGATCTCATGGAAGACGTTGTGTCGCCATGTGTTTGTTTCAGATTCTTAATGTGAGGGTTCCGTATATAATGAATGGGAGCGCTCCGAAAGGGATGTTCGAACCGGAGGATTCGTATCTGGGCTCATCCTACACCGTTCGGTTGGAAGAGTCTTCCTGAGCGCTCCCTTCGAAACGAGATCGCGCGAAGATCGCTCGAAACAGGACAGCTGTGCGATGTGAGCTACAATCTGTGATGAAACAAACCTTCGCTTATGAGATTCTTACGGTTGAGGAATCTTCCTGATCGTGACTGGTTCGATTCTCCAGCGAGACAGCTCGGTAAAAACGAAAACTTTAATCCAAAAAGAGAGTCGTCAACCGTTCCTGTTTTTGTCAGCTCCAACTCGCTTCTCAGACGATCCGTCAAAATGAAAAGAAGGGGCGCATCTGCGCCCCTTTCGTTTTTTTTCAACGCCACTCAGATTTTGAACTTTCTCACCTGCTCTACCAAACTTTCCGCGATCGAAGACATCTCTTCAGACAGACTGCTCACACTCTGACTCGCGTTCGCCTGCTCTTTCACCGCCTTCGCCATCTCTTCTATCTGATGAGCTATCATGCTGATCGACTTCGTCGCTGCGTCCATCGCACTGCTCATCTCTTCAGCCGCCGCACTCTGCTCCTCTGCACTCGCAGCCAGACTCTCTATCTGACTCACCATACCGTCTATCTGCTCCGCTATCTTCCTGAACTGACCCTCCACCCCTTCTGCATCTTTGCTTATCCCTTCAACCACTCCCACAACTTCCTTCGTCGCCCCATCCGCCTTCATCGCACCCTGACTTATCTGACCCAGTATCTGTCCTATCCGGTCCGTCGCTCTCTTGCTCTCTTCTGCAAGCTTCCTTATCTCGTCCGCAACCACCGCAAAACCTCTGCCTGCTTCTCCCGCCCTCGCTGCCTCTATCGCCGCGTTCAGCGCCAAAAGGTTCGTCTGCTCTGCTATGGAGTTGATCGTCTGAAGTATCTGACCTATGTTCTTGGCCTGCTGGCTCAGCTCGCTCACTACTAAAGCCGTCTGTTCCACTTTGTCTTTCGCTTGTTTTATCATCTCCACTATGTTCTTTATGGCCTTCTCTCCTTCCTTCGCAGCAGCGTTCACCTGGCTGGATCTTTCAGAAAGCATCTGGGCAGCTTTGGATACGTTCTGTGCACTGGCTGCAACTTCTTCTATGCCGCTTGTGACTTCTTCTATCGAAGCGGACGCGTTCTGGGCAGATCTGTTGACTTCTTCCATCTGCGATGCAAGCTCTTCTGATGAGGCGCTCAGTTCCTCTGAGACCGAAGCGAGATCCTGGCTCTTTTCGGAGACCGTGTTCGATACCTTGCTGATGTTCATCACTAAACCAGCAAGTCCACGCTTCATTCGCTCCACGGTTTCTGCGAGCTGTGAGAATTCTTTGCTGTTGAATTTGTATTCAATCTGGACTGCAAGATCACCGTCCTTGATCCTGTTCATGATTTCGGAAAATCTGTTCATCGCCTTTATGAGCACCACGTTGACGAACATGTATCCAAACACGATGGCCACAACGAGCGCTGTTCCAGCGGTTACCGAAATGTTGCGCAAGAAGGCCTGGTTGTCCTTCGAGATGATCTCGTCGATCTTCGCCTTCGGCACACCCACGAACAGCACTCCGATGATGTTCCCATACTCGTCAAGTACAGGTTCGTACGCTGTGGCGTAGTCTTTGCCGAGTATCTTTGCTGCACCCACGTAGCGCTGTTTTTGCATCAAAGGCTTGTACGCGGCACTGTCTTTTCCAAGGAACGTTCCAACGGCTCTGCTGCCATCGTCCTTGCGGATCGAAGTCGAGACTCCGAGAAAATCGTCTCCTTCTCTCTGAAAGATCGTTGCCGCGATGTTCATCTGCTGACTGATCTTGTCCACAACCTCGAACCTGTCTCTGATGGGTTTTCCATCCTTGTCCACCAGCGTGTTGTTCACGAGCCTCAAAGTCCCGTACTCCGTTTTCACGTACTCTTTCAGAACGTTCAGCGCACCATCGAGCGTGTTCAGATACATCTGTTGGGCGACGTCATTTACAACTCTGGAATTCGCCTTTGAAGCAACCAGAACGAGTGGAACCATCGAAACAGCAGCGATGGCTACAACAAAAAAGATTCCCAAAGCCTTGAGCGACAGCTTCACAGAACACACCTCCCGCATCTTAGAGGAGTGATGCCGGTACCGTTAAACTATATCAAGGCCCAAGAGAAAGGGACGTGAACCACAGGATACAATTTCTTGGGGCGACGTCTCGTGGGTTTCGATCCTGTCGAGAGATCGAAGATGGTGGAAAGGATCGTCATGAAGAACGGCGCGAGGAGTTATTATCGTTTTCGTTACTCTCTCCACTACAATGGCATCGTCACTGCGGATGCTGTGGGATGCAACTTGCTGTGTGCGTATTGCTGGAATTATAGAAGGAATGAACATCCTGAGGCGACTGAATTCTACGATCCAGAGCAAGCTGCGGAAAAGCTTTTGTCTATCGCAAAACGAAACAAGTGCAAGCTTTTTCGTATCAGTGGTGCAGAACCTATACTTGGAGAAGAATCCACCGTGCACGTTGCAAAGCTGATCGATCTGGTTGGAGGCACGTTCATTCTTGAAACCAACGGTATCATGCTCGGTTATGAACCTGGTTTGGTGGACCGTCTCAAAGATCTGAACGTGCTCGTCCGTGTGAACGTGAAGGGCTGGGATGAGGAGAGTTTCGAAAAGGTCACCGGAGCGGATGGAAGGTTTTTCGAATACCAGCTCGAGGCTCTGCGCCGTCTGGATGGCAAAGTGAGGTACTGGGTGGCGGTCATGTACGAAATCTTCAAAGAAGAGGGCATCGAGAGGCTAAAGAAAATGCTGCCTGTCAGGTGCAGGATCGAGGTGGAGTATCTGAACGCCTATCCGTTCGTCGTCGAAAATCTGAAGAAGAGGGGTTTCAGCGTTCAACAATAAAAAAGATGGCCCGGGGGCCATCTCGATCCGGTTCAATTCAGAGCGATCATTCCTTCAATCTCAGCAATCTGAAGAAGTTGCTCCTCTCGAGTTCTTCGAGTTTCGAGCTGATGAATTTGATCGTCTCTTCGAGCTGCGGTATGAGTTTGTACTCGAGCGCGTTGACCCTCCTTTTGGTTCTTTCGATCTCCATCGCCAAAGCGATCAGGTAGCGTTCTTTGTTGGCAAGTTCCACGATTTTCTCGAGCAGTTCTCTCCACCTTTTCACCAGCTCGTCCAGCACCGTCGGTGTTTCGACGAGGCTGTAAACTGGTAAGGAAATTTCTTCCACGGACAGCACGTTGACGGGAATGTTCATCCTCTTCTCAACGCGTTCTCTGAGAGTGGTTCTGCCGTTCGAAGTTTCTGAAATCAGATGCCAGGAATCTTCCCTGATCCTCGTTCTCGCATAAGTTCCCAGGGCGAGGAAGCTCAGAAACTGAGCTTCCACTTCGTCTCTGAACGCTCTGTAATCCTTCGATTCCTGCAGGAATCTCTGTATCAAGCCTTCGAGCTTGTCCTCGAGCAGTTTGTGACCTCGGCGCGCAAGAACGAGCCGCTTCCTCAGTCTGAGGAGTTCCATCCTGTTTGGATTGACCCTCAGAGGCATCCTATTACTCCTTTCCGAGGAACTCTTCGATGAACTCCGGTCTGATGCGTTTCAGGCTCGATCTCGGCAACATCCTCAGGAGTCTCCAACCTATCTCGAGTGTTTCGAATATGCTCCTGTTCTCGTACTCTCCCTGTTTGATGAACTCCTCTTCGAATCGCTGGGAGAACTTCAGGAACAGAATGTCCTC
Organism: Thermotoga caldifontis AZM44c09; assembly: GCF_000828655.1. Lineage (NCBI taxonomy): Bacteria > Thermotogati > Thermotogota > Thermotogae > Thermotogales > Thermotogaceae > Pseudothermotoga > Pseudothermotoga caldifontis. The sequence goes on along the minus strand of NZ_AP014509.1, from coordinate 1,910,158 downwards.
TTCCGTCAGTGCCGCTTCACCGAGAACGACGGCGAGTTCCTTCGCTTCCAGACCCCTCGAGTAAGCCGCGTAGAGCTGGTTCGAAAGATCTCCGTGGTCCTTCCTGGTTCTACCTTCTCCTATTCCACCGCGCATGAGCCTCGAGAGGGACTGCAACACGTCGATGGGAGGATATATACCCCTCCTGTGCAGATCGCGGCTGAGGAAGATCTGACCTTCCGTTATGTAGCCTGTCAGGTCCGGGATGGGGTGCGTTCTGTCGTCCTCGGGCATGGTCAGTATGGGTATGAGGGTTATGGAACCTTTCCTGCCTTTGATCCTTCCCGCCCTCTCGTAGAGCGTCGCCAGGTCGGTGTAGAGATAACCAGGATAACCACGCCTGCCGGGCACCTCTTTCCTTGCAGCGGATACCTCTCTGAGCGCCTCAGCGTAGTTGGTCATGTCCGTGAGTATGACGAGCACGTGCATGTCCAGTTCGAACGCCAGATACTCGGCCGCAGTGAGTGCGAACCTCGGTGTGGCGATCCTTTCGATGACCGGATCGTTCGCGAGGTTGATGAACAAAACGGTTCTCTCTATGGCACCGGTTCTCTTGAAATCCTCTATGAAGAAGTTCGCTTCTTCGAAGGTGATACCCATCGCGCCGAAAACGACGGCGAACTTTTCCTCTTCCTTGAGCAGTCTTGCCTGTCTCGCGATCTGTGCCGCGAGTGCCGCGTGGGGCAGGCCGGCGCCGGAGAAGATCGGCAGCTTCTGGCCCCTCACCAGCGTGTTCATACCGTCTATGGCAGAGATTCCAGTCTGGATGAACTCGGATGGATACGCGCGTGCGTAGGGATTTATCGGGCTTCCGTTTATGTCAAGTCTCTTTTCTGGTACGACCTGTGGTCCACCGTCCCTTGGTCTTCCGAGGCCATCGAAGGTCCTACCCAGTATCGCAGGAGACAGGTTCGCTTCGAGCACCCTTCCGAGGAACTTCACGCGCATACCTTTCAACGAGAGGTCCTGCGTGCTCGTGAACATCTGAACGAGCGCCGCGTTCTCGTGCGCTTCGAGTACCTGTCCCTGCCTTATCTCGCCGTTAGCGAGTTTCACCTCAACCACTTCACCGTACTTCGCACCTTCAACACCTTCAACGAGCATGAGAGGGCCACTGATCCTTGAAACGGTCGTGTATTCCTTAGGCAACTTCTTCAGCCCCCTTCTTCAGAGACAGAAGCTTTTCTTCAACTTCTTTGATGAGGTTTTCTATCTCCGAGATTCTGCTCTCGCTGACGAACTTCATCCTTGCGATCTTTTCACGCTCGGGCAGTTTGAGAATGCTCTGCAACGGTACACCTTCGTCCAGCAGTTTTGATGCTATCCTGTAGAAGTTCATTATGTTCTTGAGCATGAGGTACTGCTTTCTCGGAGAGGTGTAAGTGTCGACTTCGTGCAGCGCGTTCTGGTGCAGAAAATCTTCCCTGATCGAGCGAGCCGTTTCGAGCACCAGCCTGTCCTGCGGTGAGAGTGCTTCCATACCGACGAGCCTGACGATGTCCTGTAACTCGGCCTCTCTCTGCAGGATGCTCATAGCTTGCTGTCTCAGTTCGTACCAATCTTCGGCTACATAAGCCGACCAGTGATCCTTGACGACGTCGAGATACAGCGAATAGCTTATGAGCCAGTTGACCGCGGGGAAGTGTCTGCTGAACGCCAGACTGGCGTCCAGGCCCCAGAACACCTTCACGACCCTGAGCGTCGCCTGAACCACCGGATCGGACAAATCTCCACCTGGAGGCGACACAGCACCTATGATACTCACGGAACCGATTCTCTCGTCACTGCCGATGCACTTCACGTAGCCCGCACGTTCGTAGAAGCTCGCGATCCTCGACGCCAGATAGGCTGGATAACCTTCTTCGCCCGGCATCTCCGCGAGTCGACCAGAGATTTCTCTCATGGCCTCCGCCCATCTGGACGTCGAATCGGCCATGAGCGCCACGTGGTAACCCATGTCCCTGAAATACTCTGCTATCGTTATGCCCGTGAACACGGATGCTTCTCTCGCAGCCACAGGCATGTTCGAAGTGTTCGCGATGAGTATGGTTCTTTCCATCAGAGGTTTACCGGTCCTCGGATCGGTCAGCTCCGGGAACTCTATGAGAACTTCCGTCATCTCGTTCCCACGTTCTCCGCATCCCACGTAGACGATCACGTCGGCGTCGGCCCACTTGGCGAGCTGGTGCTGTATGATCGTCTTTCCACTTCCAAACGGGCCGGGAACGCACGCGGTACCACCTTTGACGACCGGGAAGAAGGTGTCCAGAACCCTTTGACCGGTCACGAGTGGAATCCTTGGCGGGATCTTCTCTCTGACAGGCCTCTGGTACCTGACGGGCCATTTGTGCATGAGTTTCAGCTCGACCTTCTTCCCCTCCGGATCGAGCAGGATGCCTATCGGTTCTTCGACCGTGTATGAACCACTCTTTATCTCAAGGATCTTTCCCCGCAGATTCGGTGGAACCAGGATCTTGTGTTGAAGCGCGGAAGTCTCCTGAACGACTCCGAGCACGTCTCCCCCGACAACCTCGTCGCCCGGCTTGGCCCAGGCTTCGAAGTCCCACTTGATCGTTCTATCCAGAGCTGGGAGTGAGAGGCCCCTGCTGAGAAAGTCTCCAGCTTGTTCAGCGAGCTTGTTCAAAGGCCTTTGAATTCCATCGTATATCTGCCCAACGATGCCCGGTCCGAGCTCGACGCTGAGCGGTTCGCCGAGCGGGAACACCGGTTCACCGGGTCCAACACCCTGCGTTTCTTCGTAAACCTGTATGTACGCGATGTCCCTGTCCAGACCTATGATTTCGCCGAACAGTTTCAGCTCTCCAACCCTGACCATTTCGTACATCTTGACGTTCTGAAGACCTCTGGCAACCACGAGAGGACCGGCGACCCGGATGATCCTACCTTCCATAGTATCCCTCTCCTTCGGCTAAGAGATCCACTCCAAGGATCTTTTCGAAGAGCTTTCTCAAGGCTTTCTCGCTCTTTTTCTCGTGACTGAAGGTGTCCGGTAACACGAGTGGTGGATTCTCCTTCACGTCCTGCAGGATTTTGTCTGCGACACTTTCGAGCACGACGATCAAAGAATACTGGTTCTGAACTTTGACGAACACATCGTAAGCTTCCTTCGCATCGGAAACGGGGTGTGTTTCCACGCCGAACATTGAGAAGATGCCCACCAGTTTTTCTGGACCTATGATGGCGATTCTTCCTTCAGACATTCAGTTTCAGCATCCTTTCCTGCCAGATTTGTTTGGGTATGTTGTTCTTCTTGCACTCGAGCAGGCTCAGAAGATCTTCCATTTCCCAGAGCTTGTGGTAGAAATAGTAAACCAGTATTTCAGGACCGCTCACGATGGTTTTGAAAGATCTCTGGATGAAGCGGAAGAGTTCAGCTTTGATAACGACATCGACGTCCTTTTTCTCTATCATTCTTTGCAAAGGATCTCTCAACTGCGCTGGAACCAGATTGGTCCAATCTTCGATGTCTCTCTCGAGCAGATCTTTAGTTTTGAACCACTCAAACCCGCCGAGTTCCGCGCACGATAGATCGAGAGTTTTGCATCTGAAAAGCATCTTCAAAAGCAGAAGCTGGTTTCTCAATCTCCAGAACGATCTGATGTTTTCGCTCTCTACAGACCTTTCGAAATCGAAGGAAACTTTCAGGTTCAAAGTATCCATCTTGAGTTCCGTCGAAGCACTTTTCGAAGACCAAATTTGCTCGAGCGTTTTGAGAAGCTCTTTTTCAAACTCCCATCGCATTTCCTCCGCGAATTCTACGAGTGGATCTTTCACGCCTTCTTTCTTGTAACGCAGAGAATGGAACCAGCTGTCCCACAGGAGCAGTTTCAGATAGATTTCCTCAAGGTTTTTTGACAGGAATCTGAGCTCGTCCAGCAGCACCTCGTAGAAGGCCGTCTCGGCTTGCTGGTCCACGATTGGTTTGTACCAGCTGGTCTTCAACCAGTCAACGCAGTCTTCATAGCTCGCGTCCGCCAACCATTGCCATTGGTTCTTGTCGATGAACTTGGTCGACTTTGCCTTCAGGTTTGTCGAAGAGAACAGGTATTTTTCGTACATCACGCCTCACCGCGCAGGATTTTTGCGATCTCTGAAAGATTGTTCTCGACGAGCTCGTTGATGAGTGTGTCCAGCGTCAGGTCTATCACGAACTGACCTTTTTCCGCCACAAAACCACCCTTGGCATCTATCTTCTCGTCGGCTATCGAGAGCTTGTACTTGTGGCTGAGTCGCTCGAGGTCCAGCTTCAACTCGTTCTTGGCAAGGACGATCTTTGCACCGGATAGGCCCTCTCTTTCCACGAGCTTCTCCCATATGCTCGTGTACACATCGGCTGGAAGTTTGGAAACGGCCTCGATCAGTTTCTGCTTCACCTCTTCCACGGCTTCGTTCTCTATCTTCGTGAGTTCGTTCTTGAACCACAACCTTTCTTTCGAAAGAACTGCGTACTCCTCGGCGGCGATGGTCTGTTCCAGTATTTTCGTCTGCTCCTCTTTCCAGGCGTTGAATCTATCTTTTTCAATTTTCGCAAGCTCCTGGAACTTCTTCTCGTATTCTTCCTGTATTTGCTTTACTCTTTCTGCCTTCTCACGTTCGAGTCTCTCGAGTATTCTCTGGAGAGACATCACAGTTTCACTCCAAAGAACAACAAGATTATGGAGGTTATCAAAGACAGGATCGCGTACGTTTCGACCAGAGCGGGTATTATGATGGCCTGTCCGGTCGTCTGCGGCCTTTGAGCGATCATCTGGAGTGCTGCCACACTCGCCTTACCCTGCCAGATGGCACTGACGAACAGACCGAAGATCAGCGGGATACTCACCGCGAAAACTGTCAAACCCTGGGCGATCGTCAGTTCTGGAAAGTTCCCGCCGAGTATACCCAGGCGCAGCAGGATCAAAAACGCACCTATGAAACCGTAGAAACCCTGAGTGCCAGGGAGAGCCTGCAGTATGAGCACCGTTCCGAAAAGTTCCGGTTTTTCTGCCAGCACTCCCGCGGCCGCTTCTCCGGCCATCCCGACACCCTTGGCAGAGCCGATCGCACCGAACGCGGCACCGAGTGCAGCACCAATCAGAGCGATGGACAGTCCGAGCATCTTATCTACCTCCTCTTCTATTTCCTGACCTTGAAGTATTTACCTTCGTAGGCGTAAGGCGTGAACGCCTTGCCTCCAGCACTGTAGAACTTACCGAACATCTCGAGGAACTGCAACCTCGTCGAGTGAACGAACGCCGACAGCGCGCTGAGAACGTAGTTCAGAAGTTGTCCTCCGACCCATATGAGGGCGAACAGGATCCAGCCGAGCACAGGAAGACCTTTCACCATCTGTGCCAGCTGCGTTATGACGGAACCGAACACACTACCAACCAGGTTCAACGCGAACAACCTCGAGTAGGACAGCACATCACCGACGAAGGACGAGATCCCGTAGGCTCCAACGATGCCGTAGAGGCTTATGACGCCGACCACGATGCGGGACAGGATGTTCTTTTTGTCCCGACCCTGAGTGAGGATCAGACCGAGAGCAGACGCCAGCAGAACGTAGAGGAAAATTCTGTATTGCTTTCCCGTGAGTAACTGCAGGCCAAAGTAGCCGAGCAGGGAAGCGAAGAACAAAAGCCACAACAGGCCGTCGTAGATGGCCGTTTTGTAGTCTTTCGTCCTGAACCCACTGACCATCCTGAGCACGAGCGCGTACATCTGCGAAATGACTCCTATGAACAGCGCGATTGCCAGCGCCTTCATGAGTTCTCCCGTGGGATTGACCAGTGGAAAGATACCCAAGAACTTGCCGTCTGGACCGAGGAACGGCTGGCTGCCGAAGAAGCTCCAGGTGAGGATTCCAACCAGGATGGAAGGAATACTCAGAACCTGCAAAAGATCGAGCAGTTCTTTCGCACCGCGTTCGGGTTTGAAGGCCTTCTTGATCCAGCTCACGAGGGCCAGCTGGAGCAGACCGTAACCCACGTCTCCCAGGCATATGCCGAAGAATATCAGATAGAACGGGGCCACGTAAGGTGTTGGATCCACACCGTTGTACTTGGGCATACCGTACAGTTTCGTCAAGAACTCGAAACGCTTTATGAAAGGAGGATTGTGGAGTATGACTGGCGGATCTTCGTCTTCCAGCGGCTCACGACTTTCAAAACCGTACTGAGAAACGGTCCTTTCGAGCAGGCTCACGAACTCCTGTTTGTCTATGGTTGGGATCCAACCTGTGTAGGCTGTGAAATACACAGTATCGTAGCGGAAGTCTGCCGTCCTTTCCTCGAGTGATTTGGAAAGGAAGTAATCGTGCCAGGCCTGTAGGTTCCTGAGTTTTTCGTTGAGTATGGAAGCCCTCTTCAGGATACGTTCTTTTGCCTTCTCAACGTTTTCGAGGATTCTGTTGAGTCGCTGGATAGACTCAAGCGGAGTGGACTTGAGGTAGGGTATCTTCTTGGGCGTGAATTCGAGTTTCTGAAGTGTTTTCTCGATTTTATCAGCATTTTCTTTTCTCACCAGCAGAACACATTTGACGTCCTTCTTTTCCTGGACCGACCAGATCCAGCTTTCTTCCAGCAGTTGGCCGGCTTGCTGCAGGAACTGATCGAAGTTCCTCTTTGAGATGATTCCTGAGAAGAGCTCGTACCGCTCAAAACTTCTCGGAAAATCAAGAGCACAATCGAGCTTATCCCAGAACTTTATGTCGAGGGTGAGTTGTTCTAACCGTTCCTTTCGCCTTTTGAGATTCTCCAGGGCTTTTTCGGCCCATTTGGCGGTCCTGTAGAGCTTTTTCCAGCTGATTTCTTCGAGCAGTTGCTGGAATTGTTTTTCATCGATCTCTTCCCTGCCGGCGAAGAAGCTTTCCAGCAGGTTCTTCTTGTTGGGGAAGAGTTCGAGTGCGATTTTGAACGTTTCCTCTATCTTGCTCAGCTGGGAACTGTACCTGGATGATTGTGATTCGATCTTCGACGTCTTTTCCCAGTGTATCCGGGGGAAAGCTTTGAAAACTTCGAGAAGCTTGGATTCTTCCTCCTTCGGAACGATGAGCCAGAAGCGCTCAACCCTCAGTATCGCCATGCTCTTTCACTCACTCTTCCGTGAGCATTTTCAGAGCGAACTGCACAGCCTTGTCGAGATTGGCCAGCAACTTCTTCCGGTGAGACTCCAACAGCTTTTGATTCTCTTCATGGAGCTGCTGTCTCTTCTGTTGTATCTGCACTGTACTTTCCTTTCTCCTCTGCTGCAGCCAGTCTTCAAAGGCCTTCTTTTCTCGCTCGATCTGGAGGCGCAGTTCCTCCAGGCGCTCTTGAAGGTTCTTCTTCATACTGGCCTCGGCGCGAGCAATTTCGTTCTGCACTTCTTCTTCCTTGTCTTTGATGAGTCTTAGTACGTCCTTCACCTTTTCCTGTGCCATAACATTCCTCCACCTGGCGGCAGTTTCTACACAGATAAATTTTAACCGTTCTGTTTTTGAGTTAGCCTTTAAGAAAAGGTTACAGAAACATCCGAGCGAAACGGTAAGTTGTACTTGCCTTTCGAACACATTATACGCTATATTCGAGTGAAGGGATTGGGAGGTGAAAGGGTGAAACGAAAATGTCCACTGTCGATTCCTACATTTCTCCAAAGGCTGTTTCAATCGGACCAAGAATCGTTCAAGCTTTTATCACTCTACTTCTTCGGCTGGTCCTTCGTGGTGTTCGCACTGTTTGCGGGCGCGCTCTGGCATCCTGTGGAATTTCTCAAGGGTTTACTCAGGATCATCGTTACTCCCGATTATTTACTCACAGATTACGTAGAGGTGGGAGGTATAGCTCCGGCGTTTTTCAATTCGGGCCTTCTCATGCTCCTGTTCTCTTATTTTTTGAAGCTTTTGAGAATGCCCATAACGGGGCTTTCTTACGCTTCAGTTTTAACCGTGGGTGGTTTTGCGCTCTTTGGAAAGAACATATTCAACGTGTGGCCGATAGTCATAGGCGTGGTCCTTTACTCTCTCTATCGAAAAGAATCCATTCAGAGGTACATCTACGTTGCTTACTTTGGTACAGCGATTTCTCCGCTGGTTTCTTTTATAGCGTTCACGGTCCCGCTGAGTAATTTGATGAGATTCGTGGTTTCCTACCTCGTTGGAATCTTCGTTGGCTTTTTCCTCCCTTCTCTCGCAAGTTATTTTCTCACGCTGCACAAAGGTTACAACCTATACAACGTGGGTTTCACCTGCGGTTTGGTTGGTACCGTGGCGGCCGCGTTTCTGAGGGCCTACGGTGTTCAAATTCCCGTTCAAAAGGTTTGGAGCGAGGGAAACAATTTCATCTTTTCGATCTTTCTGTTGATTCTGTTCTCGTTCGTGACGTTCTCCGGCTGGCTGCTGAATGGAAAGAGCTGGCGGGGTTATAAAAAGCTGTTCAGGCACTCAGGAAGGTTGCTCACGGATTTCGTCATTCTCGAAGGCGTACCGGTGACGCTCATCAACATGGGGCTTCTTGGAGTGATCTCGATCGTGTACGTTCTGGCGACAAAGAGTCAGCTCAACGGGCCCACGATGGGTGGAATAATGACCGTGGCTGGTTTTGCAGCGTTCGGGAAGCATCTGAGAAATGTGTTGCCCGTTATCGCTGGTGTGACGATAGCGAGCGTTTCGAACTGTTACGAGCTGGGAAGCCCAAACAACGTTCTGGCCGCTCTGTTCGGTACGACCGTTTCGCCGATTGCTGGAGAATTCGGAATCGTCTGGGGTATCGTGGCGGGCTTCCTTCACAGTGCGATGGTGAACAACGTGGGCTTCTTGCACGCGGGTTTCAATCTCTACAACAACGGCTTCGCCGGCGGTCTGGTTGCCATCGTGTTGATTCCAATCATCAAAGCGATCCATAAGAGGGAGGACCTGTGATGAGAAAGGATAGAGAGATCGTTACAAGGATATGTGCGCAGATCATCAAGTATCTGCTCGATAAGTCCGCAGAGAGCGTGAACGTCTCTATCGTGAAAAGGGAAAAGTACGAGGTCAGAATCGATGCGAAGGTCTTTCTGAACGCTGACGAACTGGGCCTGCTCAGAAATTATCTGAATGTTGAGCCACAGGAAGTGGGTTATTACTATCTTCCACTGGTCGGTGAGTACGGTTCGGAAGAAGATCTGGCGATCGTCGCCATGTTGTTGGAGGCCGTTGAACTGAACTACGACGGGGAGAAGAAGGAACTGATTATTTCACTGCGAGTGAGATGATATGATAGAATGATCATAGGTCAAAACTCTTCGAGGGGGTGTTCCTGGATATGAGAAAGTTTCTCGTGGTTGCAGTCCTGATGATGGCACTTTTGAGCTTTGCAGCGCTCGGTTTCAAGATCGGTCTCGTGACTGGCACTGTTTCACAGGGTGAGGACGAGTACCGTGGAGCAGAGAACGTCGTCAGAAAATACGGAAGCGAGGTCATCCACGTAACGTATCCAGACAAGTTCATGCAGGAACAGGAAACCACGATCGCGAGAATCGTCGAACTCGCTTACGATCCAAAAGTTAAGGCCATCGTGATCTGCCAGGGTGTGCCTGGAACAGTCGCGGCGATCAGGAGGGTGAAAGAGTTCAGGCCAGACATGATCTTCGTTGTCGGTGTACCACACGAAGATCCCGAGATCGTCGGCTCGGCTGCTGACGTGGTGCTCGAAACAGATACCCCCGGCCGTGGAATCACCATCGTGGATCTCGCATACAAAATGGGAGCAAAGAGACTGATACACTACTCCTTCCCACGGCACATGAGCTACAAACTGCTGGCAGAAAGAAGGAACATCATGGAGCAGCGTTGTAAAGAACTCGGCATGGAATTCATCTTCGTTTCCGCACCCGACCCACTCGGTGAGCAGGGTTTGACTGGCGCACAGCAGTTCATCCTCGAGGACGTTCCGAGACAGGTTGCCAAGTACGGTCCTGACACCGCGTTCTTCTCGACGAACTGCGGAATGCAGGAACCTTTGATCAAGGCCATCCTGCAGCACGGTGGAATCTATCCTGAACAGTGCTGTCCATCACCGACGCACGGTTATCCTGGAGCTCTGGGAATCGAAATACCTGCAGACAAGAAAGGAGATTACAACTACATACTCAAGGCTATCAACGACAAGATCGTGGAGAAAGGTGGAGCTGGAAGGTTCGCAACCTGGCCGGTTCCTGTGAACATGGTGTTCACCGAAGCTGGTGTCGAGATAGCCATCGAGCTAGTTCAGAAGAAGATAAAGGCTGACGATACGAACGCGATCAAAGCTGTGCTCGACAGGGTGATTTCCCAGAAGATTTCCGGATACGGCATCAAGACCATCAAGAAGTATCCGAACGCTGGTAACTACTACATGATCACCATGGACTCTGTCATTTTCGGAGTCACCAAGTTCTGAACTTTATGGGATTGTAACCTATAAGATGTCGGCCTCGCGCCGACATCTTTTTTACAGGGAGGATGGTCCATGCAGTACGCTCTCGAAATGCGCAACATAAACAAATCCTTCTACGGTAATCAGGTGCTCAAGAACGTGAGCATAAGCGTCGCTCCCGGAGAAGTACACGGCCTAGTCGGTGAAAACGGCGCCGGGAAGAGCACGTTGATGAACATCCTCTTCGGAATGCCGGTCATTCATTCCACTGGAGGTTTCGAGGGAGAGATATTCATCAACGGTGAGCGAGTGCAGATCGACAGTCCGAGGAAAGCCATGGAACACGGCATAGGCATGGTCCATCAGGAGTTCATGCTCATACCAGGCTTCACCGTTATGGAAAACATAAAGCTCAACAGGGAGATAACCAAGAGCAACTTGCTGAGCAGGGTGTTCGGTAAGCCCATGGAAACTCTGGACTTTCCAGCGATGAGGAAAGAAGCGAAGGAAGCGATAAGCACCATAGGTATGTCTATCGACGAGCTCGCGGTGGTTGCAGGTTTACCTGTCGCGCACAAACAGTTCATAGAGATCGCGAGGGAGATAGACAAGAAGAACCTGAAGATACTCGTTCTCGACGAACCGACGGCGGTCCTGTCCGAAGCCGAAGCGGAGAAACTCCTCGATGTGATTCGATACTTAGCGTCGAAGGGCGTTGCTATTCTCTTCATCTCGCACAGACTGAGCGAGGTGCTGAAGGTCTCGGACAGGATCACCATACTCAGAGACGGAGTGGTTGTGGACAGTAAACCCGCCTCATCCTTCACACTCTCCGAGATCGCCGAAAAAATGGTTGGTAGAAAGCTGGAAGATGTGACCCTTCCCCCTCGCAGTAAAGAGCCTTCAGATGACGACATCATCATGTCCATAAGGAATTTGAAAGTTCGTATGCCTGGAGAAGAGGTGAAAGATTTCAGCATAGACATAAGACGTGGGGAAATACTCGGTATAGGTGGTCTTGCGGGACACGGAAAGCTCGGTGTGGCGAACGGCATCGCGGGTATGTACCCTGCCGAAGGGGAAGTCTACCTCGAGGGTAAACCGTTCAAACTGAACGATCCATCTTATGCCTTGAACCAGGGTGTTGTCTATCTTTCGGAGGACAGAAGGGGTGTCGGACTGTTGCTTGACGAATCGGTGGAGATGAACATCGTGGCCACGGCCATACAGGTGTTCGGAAAGTTCACCAAAAGATTTCTCTTCCTGACCGTTTACGATCGCAAGCAGATCAGAAAACACGCACTGGAGATGATTAAGAAGCTCGACATACGTTGCAAATCTCCCGCTCAGATAGTCAGAAGGTTGAGCGGTGGCAACCAGCAAAAGGTTTGTCTCGCGAGGGCGTTCACGCTGAATCCAAAGATCTTTTTCGTGTCTGAACCGACCAGAGGTATCGACGTCGGGGCGAAAAAGCTCGTGCTCGATTATCTGGTGAAGTTGAACAGGGAACACGGTATAACGATCGTGATGACATCCAGCGAACTTGCCGAACTGAGGGCCATCTGCGACAGGATCGCCATAGTGGCGGAAGGAAAGCTTTCTGCGATCCTTTCTCCAAAGGCGAGCGATGCGGAGTTCGGTCTCGCGATGGCTGGAGAGCTCCAGGAGGTGTTGCAGCATGGATAAAGTCTTTGGATGGCTCAAGAGGATCGATGTGCCGACGCTGATCATCTTCCTGTTCCTCATAGCCCTGTTCGTACTCGCGGCGTTCACAAACGTTTCGATACCATCTCTCCTGAGCGACTCGATAAGACGCATCGGTATGAACGGTGTCCTCGTGCTCGCAATGGTACCAACGATCAGGGTTGGCACGGGTCCAAACTTCGGCTTACCCGTGGGTATCATCGGTGGGCTTCTCGGAGCTTTGATAAGCATGCAGCTGGGCTTGACAGGGTTTGTCGGCTTCTGGGTGGCGATCTTGTTCGCCGTCCTGATCTGCATCGGGATCGGATTGGGTTACGGCTGGTTGCTCGAAAGGGTTAGAGGGCAGGAAATGATGGTCGGAACGTACATGGGTTATTCCATCGTCGCGTTCATGTCCATCATGTGGCTGATGCTTCCTTTCAAAAACCCCGACATGATTTGGGCGATAGGTGGTAAAGGACTGCGATACACCTTGACGCTGGATAAATACTTCGGGCACGTGCTGAACAACTTTTTGAAGTTCAAGATCGGTGGGTTTGAGTTTCCGACAGGTTTGCTTCTATTTTTCGCGGGCGCCTGCTTTCTGGTTCATCTCTTTTTCAAAACCAGGATGGGCCTCGCCATAGACCTGGTGGGTCAGAACGAACGTTACGCGATCAGCTCGGGTGTGAATCCGAGCAGAGCCAGACTCGTGGCGGTGGTGATGTCGAACGTTCTCGCCGGTGTCGGTATCATCGTTTACGCGCAGAGTTACGGTTTTCTCCAGCTGTATCAAGCACCTTTGTTCATGACGTTCCCCGCGGTCGCTTCGATACTCATCGGTGGTGCCTCCATAAGGAGGGCGAATATTCGTAACGTCGTCGTCGGTACGGCAGTCTTCCAGACCCTTTTGACGATAGCTCTGCCCGTCCTCAGTCAGGTTACCCGTGGTGACATCACCGAAGTCATGAGGCTCATCGTCAGCAACGGAATGATACTGTACGCACTCACGCGAGCCCCAAGGGAGGCGTGACGGGATGGAGAAGTTGAAAAAATTCCTGATCTCTTACGCTGTGCCGATCGCCTTCTCGATACTGTGTGTTTCGGCCGTCTTGATAGCGAAGATTCCCCCGATCTTCCTCATCAGCGAGATAGTGAGAAGGCTGAGCAGGAACACGTTCCTCGTGCTGTCTCTGATAATTCCCATCATCGGCGGTTTGGGGCTGAACTTCGGGATCGTTCTCGGGGCGATGGCGGCTCAGGCGGCGCTCTTCTTCGTTGTGGACTGGAAGATAAAGGGCCTGCTCGGAATTTTGATAGCGTGCCTGATGGCGAGCGCGATTTCGATAGTTTTAGGATGGCTCGCAGGTCTGACACTGAACCGCGCCAAGGGAAGGGAAATGATAACTTCCATGATCCTCGGTTTCTTCGCCAACGGTATCTACCAGCTCATTTTCCTGTTCTTCATAGGATCGCTGATACCATTCAGAACGAAGCAGTTCTTGTTGCCTGAAGGTGTCGGTTTGAGGAACACGGTCGATCTGTACGGGACCGTTGCCTCGGCTCTGAACAGGGTCTGGACGATCCGAATAGGGATGGTGAACGTCTTCGTTCTGCCGCTGTTGATAGTGGCTGTCCTGTGCCTGTTCATAACTTTCCTGTTCAAAACGAAACTCGGTCAGGACATAAGGGCTGTGGGTCAGGACATGCACATCGCTGAAGTTGCTGGCATAAACGTCAACAAGGTGCGCATCATAGCGGTTATCATGTCGACAGTGCTCGCCGGGATCGGTCAGGTGATCTACCTTCAGGACATAGGCACGATCAACACTTACAACAGCCACGAGCAGATCGGTTTGTTCTCCATAGCCGCCCTGCTCGTTGGAGGTGCCACCACGAGAAAAGCGACCATATGGAACGCGATACTGGGCGTGGTGCTGTTCCACACTCTGTTCGTCGTGGCACCCAGCGCGGGAAACAGACTTTTCGGCCAGCCACAGGTGGGAGAGTTCTTCAGAGAGTTCCTCGCCTACGCGGTCATCGCGTTCGCTCTGGCCATGCATGGCTGGAGAACCAAAAAGATCCTCATGTGAAAAAGAAGAGGGGCCGTCCAGCCCCTCTTTTTTCACGCTCTTTGAAGGATGAATCGTTTCAGCTGCTCCACCACTTCGTTTATCTTTGCCGGATCTTTTCCTCCCGCCTGAGCGAAATCCGCCCTTCCACCGCCACCGCCACCGAGCAAGTTCGCCGCGATCCGTGCCAGCTCGCTGGCGTTTATCTTGTTCGCGATGTCTTTCGTCACCCTGACGATGAGGTTCACTTTCTCTTGCTGAACGGAGAAAACCACTACGATAGATCTTTCCTGAGATGCGATCGCAACATCCGAGAGATTTCTGAGCGTTGAAGGATCGACGTTTTCCAGTGTGATGGCTTTGAAGTTGAAGCCTTTCAAATGCTCGAAGGGGATTTGCTTAACCTGTATCGAGAGCATTTTCATCTTCAGTTGTTCGATTTCCTTTTCCATCTGTGAGTTCTTTTCGAGCAGGTTCTTCAACCTTTCAGGAACTTCGTAAAGAGACGTCCCGAGCAACGTCGCTGCCCGACTCAGTGTGTCTTCAACCTTCCTGATGTGTTCGAGAGCGTTGAAACCGGTCACAGCTTCTATTCTGCGAACACCTGCAGATACTGCCGTTTCCGAAACGATCTTGAACATACCTATGTTCCCGGTGTTGGAAACGTGCGTTCCACCGCACAGCTCCTCGCTGAAATTCGGTACCTTGACGACTCTGACCACGTCACCGTACTTCTCGTCGAACAGTGCTATGGCACCCTCCTCGATCGCTTCTTTGTAGCTCTTTTCTTCCATGATCACGGGGATCGCTTCGAAGATCACCCTGTTCACCATTTCTTCTATCTTCCTGATCTGCTCTTCGTTCAGTGCTTCGTAGTGGGTGAAGTCGAATCTGAGTCTGTCCGGCGCGACGAGGGAACCGAACTGTCTCACGTGCTCGCCGAGAACTTTTCTGAGTGCCGCATGCAGCAGGTGTGTCGCCGTGTGGTTGCGCGCGGTCGATCTTCTGCGTTCTTCGTCGACCATCAACTTCACCCTGTCTCCAACTCTCAGTATTCCTTTCTCTATATTTGCAACGTGCACGATGATGCCCTCAGTTGGTATGAACACGTGCTCGACGGAAGCCTTTCCATCTGTCCATTCGATCCAACCAGTATCGCTTACCTGTCCACCTCTTTCGGCGTAGAAGGGCGTTTCTTCCACCACGATTTCGACTTTTTCACCCGAAGAAGCCGATTCCACTTTCTCTTCTTTTCGGAGCATCAAGACCTTGGATTCGTGCGTGAGCGTGTTGTAACCGACGAAAGAGACCTTTTGAACCTTCGCCAGTTCTTCGTAATCCTTCACAGTCTTTGCGTACTCGACGTCAGACCTGCCGATTCTCGATCGCTCTCTCTGCTGTTCCATGAGTCTTTCGAATCCTTCAAGATCCACTTTCAATCCCTTCTCTTTCGCCACGTCGATCACTATGTCCGGTGGGAAACCGTAGGTGTCGTACAGCTTGAAGAGACTTTCTCCGTCGATGATCCCTTCCGCATTCCTTACGATCTCACCGAGCATCTCCAGTCCCTGAGAGATCGTTTTGAAGAACCTTTCTTCTTCTGCCCTCGTTACGTCCCTGATGAGATGCCTTTTCCTTTCGATCTCCGGATAGATCTTTCCCATCTTATCGATCACGGCGTCACAGACTTCGTACAGGAAAGGTTTGCTGGCACCGAGCAGAACTCCATGTCTCACCGCCCTGCGCAGGATTCTCCTGAGAACGTATCCTCTTTCTTCGTTCGATGGAAAGACACCGTCTGCAATCAAAAAAGTTACCGCTCTGGCGTGGTCAGCTATGACGCGCAGAGAAACATTTTTCTCCTCGCTCTCTCCGTACTTCACACCGAACAGTTCCTCTTCTCTCCGAATGATGGGTCTGAACAGATCGGTTTCGAAGTTGCTCGACACGCCCTGAACGACCGCAGCGATCCGCTCGAGTCCCGCACCCGTATCGATGTTCTTCCTCGGTAGCGGGTGCAGTTCGCCTTTCTCGTCCTGGTAGTACTCGGTGAACACTAAGTTCCATATCTCCAGAAACCTCTTATCGCTGTTCGCGGGCGTGCATTCTTCACCTTCGGGGCAGTCTTCCACGATGCCCAGATCGTAATGGATCTCCGAGCACGGACCACACGGTCCCGTGGGTCCTGCAGGCCCCCAGAAGTTGGTGTCTCTGCCCATGCGTACGATCTTCTTTTCCGGTACTCCAACGACATCGTGCCAGATTCTGAAGGCTTCATCGTCGTCTTTGTAGATCGTTACCCACAACCTTTCTTCTTTGAGTTTGAGCACCTGAGTCACGTACTCCCATGCCCACAGTATGGCTTCTTTCTTGAAATAGTCGCCGAAGGAAAAGTTTCCAAGCATCTCGAAGAACGTGTGGTGCCTCGGCGTTCGACCGACATTCTCAATATCGTTTGTCCTGAGGCACTTCTGGCACGTGGCGACACGTCTGTAGACTGGTTCCACTTTACCCCAGAATATGGGTTTGAACGGGACCATTCCCGCAACGGTGAAGAGAAGCTGAGGATCGTCCGGTATGAGCGACGCGCTGGGCAAAACTTTGTGGCCTTTCGATTCAAAAAAACTCAGGAAGCTCGATCTTATTTCATCGCTGTTCAAGCCCTTTCACCTCACAGAACCCCGATTGATAATAGATAATAAGTTACTGGTGTGACGAAAAGCAACCCGTCTATTCTGTCCAGCATCCCGCCGTGCCCTGGTAACACGGTGCCAGAATCTTTGACTTTGAAGTAGCGCTTCAACGCGGACTCGAAAAGATCTCCAAACGTGTCGAGAATCGCTATGATCGCAGACAAGATCACAAGCGAGCCGAAAGGCATCACTTCGGCTTTGAAGATGAAATCGAAGACGAGCTTGTATACGAAAGAAAAAGCCAGACTGCTGAGAAAACCGCCGATCACACCCTCCAAGCTCTTGTTTGGGCTGAACTTTTTCGAGATCTTGGTTTTCCCCCATCTCATGCCAACGAAGTACGCACCCGTGTCGTACAGCCACACTGCGGTCAAATTGAGCAACGCGTTTGCCGCACCGAATTCGAGGTACATCGGGAAGAAAAACGACAGACAGCCCGCCACGTAGACCAAGGCGAGGCCCGTCGCAACGACGACAGGCCAAACATTTTCGACGTTCTTCTGCGTCAGAACTGCGATGACGTTCGTCAAAATGAAAGCCAGACTCAGAAGTAACAGACCGTTTCTCGCTTCCATGACACCGTAGGCAACTACGAAGCCCACGCATATTGCGACCGCGTACTTCACGAAGCCTCTTTCGTTCTGCCCCTGAACCGCCATGTTGAGAAGCTCGTAAGAGGCGAGCAGAACTACCGCCGCGACCAGACCTATCAGACTCTTGTAGCTGATGAAACACGCAACCACGAAAGGTGCCACGATCGAAGCCGTTACGAGCCGTGTTTTGGTCTCTGTGGTCACAGACCTCCGAACCTCCTCTGACGTTTCTCGTAGTCTTCTATGGCTTTCAAAAACTCCTGTTTGGTGAAATCGGGCCACAGAACCTTGGTGAAGTACAGTTCGCTGTAAGCGATCTGCCACAGCAGGAAGTTGCTGATCCTCATCTCGCCGGACGTTCTTATCACGAGGTCCGGATCAGGTACATCCGGGAGATAAAGCCAGTTTCTGAAACGATCCTCATCTACGCGTGTCACACCGTTTTGAATGGCTTTATTGATCGCATCGACGATCTCGCGACGGCCACCGTAATTCAGCGCCAGGATGGCGTGGATTCTGTCGTTCTGCTTCGTCTTTTCTTCGCATTCATGGCAGAACTTCGCAACAGGGTCTGGGAGTTCGTCGATGGCACCGGCGAATCTCAGCCTGACACCCTGCTCGAGCATCTTTTTGAGCTTCTTTCTGAGCAGCGTCACGAGCAAGGAGAAAAGGTACTCAACTTCCTCCTTCGGCCGTTTCCAGTTCTCGGTCGAGAAGGCGTAGAAAGTGACGTATTTTATACCGAGTTCTGCGGCCCATTCAACGACCCTCTCGGCTTTCAAAGCACCCCTGCGATGACCTTCGACCCTGGGCAGACCCCTCTTCTGGGCCCATCTCCCGTTTCCATCCATTATGATGGCCACGTGTACAGGTTTCACACTTCCATGATCTCCTTCTCTTTCTTCTCGAACAGTTTGTCTATCTCCTCTATCTTCTTGTCAGTCAGATCCTGTATCTCTTTCTCGAGCCTCTTAGCGTCGTCCTCGGAGATCTTTCCGTCTTCTTCCATCTGCTTTAGTTCTTTCAAAACGTCCCTCCTGATGTTTCTGATGGCTATCTTTCCTTGCTCAGCGACTTCTTTTGCCTTCTTGACCCACTTTTGTCTCTGCTCCGTGGTAGGTGTTGGAAACACGAGTCTTATGACGTTTCCGTCGTTCATGGGTGTCAAGCCTATGTCAGAAGCGAAGATGGCTTTTTCAATGGAAGAGAGGATGGACTTGTCCCAGGGCTGTATGATCAACGATCTTTCTTCAACCTTCACCGTTGCGAGCTGGTTTATCGGGGTAGGGGCACCGTAATAGTCGATTTTGATCTCTTCGAGGATGGCAGGATTCGCACGACCGGTTCTTATCTTTTTCAGCTCCTCAGAAATCTTTTCAATCGATTTGTTCATACGTTCCTCGGCGCTCTTCACAATGGGATGGCGCATACGTTCCCCTCCTCGCAGTCTGTCATTCCTTGCAGGATTATACCATAGGGAAAGTCTGTTTTGATGGAAACGATGAAGGTTGGCGGAGTTGAGTAAGGGTGTGCCGTTCATTTGGAGTGTCAGCTATGAAACTGTAAGAAAGCTCACCGAACATTAGTTTCTGATGTGTAACTGATGAAGATCTTTTCGAAGTTCACCATCTCTTTCTCGATGCTTTCTACCTCGATGTTGTTAGATTTGAAAGCGTCCATCAGTTCGTAAAGTCTCTGCGAAGAATCAAGGTTCACCTGAAGCTCGATGAGGTTGCCATCCTCGACCAAGCCGTCGAATCCGAGCTGTTTGAGCCTGCTCCTGGCTCGTTCATCGCAGATCAGCTTTATTCTGTAAGCACGTGCGGAGAACACGTCCATGAGTTTTCTTTTCTCTTCACACACGACGATCCTTCCTTTGTTCATTATGGCCACACGGTCCGCCACCGCTTCGACCAAGTTCATGTCGTGGCTGGAGAGCAGGATCGTTTTACCTTGCTGTTTCAACGATTTCAGTATGGATCTGAACTCCACCGCGGAATGCACGTCCAATCCCAAGGTTGGTTCGTCCAGCAAGAGGATGTCCGTGTCGCAAGCGAGGCACACCGCGATGGCCGCTTTCTGCTGCATTCCACGCGAGAGTGAGTGGACGAGTTGATTCGCTTTTTCTTCGAGACCGAGCGTTTCAAGGATCTCCATGGCTCGAGATCTCGTCAGTTTCTTACCGCGTATGCCGGAAAAATATTTCATGTTCTCGAGGGCAGTCATGCGCCAGTAAAGGTTTCTGTTGCCTTCCAGAACCGCACTCATCTGCGCTAAAGCTCTGGATCTTTCTTTGAGAACGCTGAACCCCTTTATTTTTATCTCTCCCGAGTCTGGAACGATCAAGCCACAAATACTCTTGATGGTCGTGGTCTTCCCCGCCCCGTTTGGGCCAAGCAGTGCGAAGATTTCCGCTGACTCCACCTCGAAACTGACACGGTCCACAGCCTTTATCTTCTCCTGGGAGCCTCTCTTTGGGTAGGTCTTGACCAGATCGATGACTTCGATCATGCCGATCACCTCAATACTGGGACAGACTGCCCATGATCGTTGCGCGCCTCTCGAACAGTCGGAAAACCAAAAAACCTATCGATAGATAAACCAGCGCAACCAGCCAGAGGATCAAATGATCCGACAATGAAAACTGATGAAGTTTCGTGCCGTCGATCGCTAAAGCCCTCATCATGTAACTCGCCTGGGACATGGGAAGCATTCTGTGCCAGAGCGAACTCGCTTCGAACATGGTGAAAGAGAGAGAACCAATCGTCACTATTTGAATGAACGAGGAGATCCTCTTGAAGATGAGCGCTATACCGCCGAGAATCATGCCGATACCGAGCGCAGACATGGTTCCCGCTACCATCAAATAGAGCAGTGTGGGGAGGTCGAAGCCGATCCTTCGGCCCGTCGTGAAGGCGGCGAAGTACATCAAGGGGATCGCGAACAGCACGTTGAAAAGAAAGTCGCTGATCATCCTGAAAAACATCTGATACTCGAAGGCGATAGGAGAAGTGAAGATCTGTTCGAGAGTGCCGCGTTGTGCTTCTTCGATGATCCCCCACGCGACACCCTGGAACGAAAAGATGAACATGACCCACATGAAGTAGCCCACTATGATGCCGTCCAGTGTGGACGACGAATCTACCGTCGGACCTCCTATCGTTTTCACGCCGAAGAACAAAAGGTAGAAGAATATCAAGAACGTGGCGATGCTGGAGATCGAGTTGAAGTAGTAGCGTTTGAACTCGATGAAACTTTTTTCAAGATTTGCGAGGAATGCTCTCCACATTTTTGAACCCCCTCTTTTAGTTCTGAAATTATATTAGCACAGGTATCAATTTTGTCAAGAGTCAGCTTAAACTTTTTGTTCGGACTCGGGATCGAGGGGGTTCACGAACAGCGTTTCGTAGTTCGTGTAGAGGACCATCCCGGGTGGAGAGCCTTTCGGTTTGTGGACGTTCTTGACGAGCGTGTAATCCACCGGAACATTAGAGGAGTAACGCGCTTTGGAATAATACGCTGCTATTGAGGCTGCGTAGAGTAAAACGTCTCTCGGGACGGCTCTTCCTTCTGTGCGTACGATCACGTGGGCACCAGGCGATTGTTGAACGTGTAGCCAGATGTCAGAATCGCTGGCTTTCCTCACGAGCGCCTCGTTCTGTTTGTTGTTCTTTCCGACCAGTATCGTGAAACCGTTGTAAACGAACTTTCTGAAACCTGGTTCTTCGGTCTTCTTGTGAGAGGAGGATTTTCTGTGAACGAGTCCACTTTCCGCAAGTTCTTCCTCTATCTCTTCGAGATCTTCCAGCGTTTCTGATGACTCGAGGTTGTAGAGTATCTCTTCGAGGTACTCGTTCTGCCTCTGAAGTTGCTCTATCCTCGTTTTCAGTATCTGTGATTTTTCCTTGAGTTTCTTGTACTGCTCGAAGTAAAACTGTGCGCTTCGCTTGACGTCTTTACCAGGTGCGAGCGGTACAGTGACAGTTTTGCCACTCTGCCAGTCGAAACATTTCACGGCAGATCCGCTGACATCTGCATCGTTTGCGTACTTCAACAGTTCCCCGTAGCGTTTGTATTCCTCCGCCTTTTCACACTCCTTCGCTTCATCGAAAAGCGCTTGCAGGAGTTTCTCCTGTTTCTTGAGCTTCTCTTCGACAACGGAGGAGAGTTGCTGGCGAAGCTTTTCCATCTTCACTTTTCTCAAATTCCAAAAATAGGCTTCATCCACCGCGCGGGAAGCAGAATCGTATCTCTCTAAAAAAGAGCTGAGCACCTTCAAAGGATACGCGGAAACGAAGCGTTTCCCCTGCAGTTCATAAACGTAGCAGGTTGGTTTTTCGAAATCGTCGATGATGGAAAACAGAGCCAGCTTGAGTGCGACTTTCTCTCCTTCAGTCAACATACTAACGGGTTTGTCCGTGATTTTTGCGCGGAACAGAACCTCCTGGGCGGTCAATCTGGAGAATCCAGCGATTTCATCGACGATGTACTTAGAGAGCATCTTGTTGCTGTCGAACGTGATTTCGAAACCATCGATGGGGTTCAGCTTGCTGGGGGCAAGATTGTACGGGCTATCCTTTTCGAGGAACGATCTGAAGTCGTCCAGGACTCTCTCACCTTCAACCAGAACGACGTTGGATCGACTACCGAAGAGTTCAACGTAGAGCCTGTACTCGTGCCTTTCACCGGTTTCGTCGATCTTATCGAAGACGAAACACAAGATCCTATCGAGATCCACCTGATGGACATCTTTCAACCTCGCATTGCGCAGTCGCGATCGGGCGAACGTGACGAAGTTCGAAGGATTTTGGCCCGAAAGATCTTCTTTGTCTGCCAAACAGACGTGTGCCAGGCCAGGTTCAACGGAAACTCTAACGGTGGCGCGTTGAAAAATCAGCTGAAGACAGAACTTTCCGCACTGGTGGATCTGCCTCAGCGCCTCACCTTGGAGGATGGAAAGATCCCGAACAACTTTCCTCAGGACGAAGGCGTCGATCATTCACATCAACCCGAGGATCTCTTTAACTTTCGCGATGTCCTGTGCGTGCTCTGCTTCATCGCCGGGGGTTTCCAGTATCCACGGTACACGCTGGATCTCCTCAAAGCTGAGAAACACCCTGAACCCCTTTTCGCCGATGAAACCTTTTCCAATGTTTTCATGCCTGTCTGTGGGTTTGCCGAGCGGGGCTTTGGAATCGTTGAGGTGTATCATCTTGAGCTTTTCGAGCCCTATTTTGGAATCTATCTCATGGAGTAACTTTCGTACCGCATCCTCCGTGGTGATGTCGTAACCCGCATCGAAACCGTGGCAGGTGTCGTAGGTGATGCCGATCCTCGAGGGATCGATCGACGAATCGATGATACGTTTGATCTGGTCGAAGTTGTAGCCGATGTTTCCACCCTTGGGTGATACGTTCTCCAGAAGCAGCATCACGTCCTTCGTGTTCTTCAAAAACTCGTTGACCGC
The DNA here is from genome assembly GCF_000828655.1 of Thermotoga caldifontis AZM44c09. NCBI lineage: Bacteria > Thermotogati > Thermotogota > Thermotogae > Thermotogales > Thermotogaceae > Pseudothermotoga > Pseudothermotoga caldifontis. Next base: position 1,887,235 of record NZ_AP014509.1, on the reverse strand, counting down.
TGCGGTTATTCTCTCGAAACCGAGTTCTTCGCCGGCGCCGGTGTGACTGCCCGGATGGGCGTTGAGATACCTTATTCCCAGCGCCTCACAGATCTTGCCTTCGAGTATCAGAAGCTGAACGGATCTGTTCCAATTTTCGTCGATCGGGCTCGCTAAGTTTATGAGATAACCCGTGTGACAGAAGGCACTTTCGAAATCTATCTGGTGTTTTTCCATCATCGCACGGAACAGTTCGCACGTCTTCCTGGAGGGCATCTTCGCGGTCCAGGTCCTTGGACTGTGCGGGAAGATCTGGAAGCAGTTTCCACCTATCTGCACTGTGAGTTCTGGAACACTCTCGAACCCCTTACTTATGGGCATGTGCGCACCGATCCTCACCATTTCCATCACCTGTAACAAATGATAGCATAGTTGAGGGGATCCGCGTTGATCTACATCGGCACGAGTGGTTATTCTTTCAATGACTGGATAGGAGAAGTGTATCCTGAAGGCATAAGCAAATCGGACATGTTGAAGTACTACGCCGCTGTCTGGAAGTTCAAGGCCGTCGAACTCAACTTCACCTATTACGCCCTGCCAGGCTACAGGACGATCGTTTCGATGCTCAGAAGAACGCCGAGCGATTTCGTTTTCAGTGTAAAACTTCCCGCATCGGTGACACACGAAGCCTGGAAATCCAACCTTTTCCCGGAGGAAGATGTGAAGAAAACCATCGAGGCCCTGGCGCCCATGGTGGAAGAAGGAAGGCTCAAAATCCTGCTCGCACAGTTTCCATACTCCTTCAGAGATACTCCTGCTAACAGGCAGTACCTGCAGATGCTCCGAAAGAAGATAGACCTGCCCGTCGCCGTGGAGTTCAGGCACGCTTCCTGGGACAACGAAACAGCTTACGAACTTCTCAAATCCTGCGGTTTCACGTTCGTCATCGTTGATGAACCGAACCTGCGCGAACTGTTTCCTTACGTGCCAAGGCTGACGAGCAACGTGTGTTACTTCAGATTGCACGGCAGAAACAGAGACTGGTTCAACGCACCGGAGGGAGAACGCTACAACTACAAGTACAGCGATGAAGAGCTCAAGGTTTTTGCTGCAGACATACTGCGCCTCTCGAATCACGCGATGGACACCTTCGTCTTCTTCAACAACTGTTATCGTGGCAACGCCGTCAGAGATGCCTTGAAACTGCGTCAGATGATTGAAAGCGCACTTTTGTGAAGCTGAACCTGCCAGCTTTTCAACCTCTTGCGTGCTTGAATTTCCCAAAAAGTTAAGCATTCAGCGAGGAGATGTGTTTGATTTGAAAAACACAAAGGAAGAAAACACTTCATTTGACGCAAACCCTCTTGCAATCTATAATTTCAGCAGATCGATCACAGCGGGAGGTTGAAAAGATGAATCGTGCTCAGGTTTTCGAAAAGGTTGCCACGATACTCTCGGACAAACTCGGAATCAAGAAGGACCAGATCAAGGAAGAGAGCAACATCGTGAAAGACCTCGGTGCAGATTCACTCGATCTGGTTGACCTTGTGATGGCGTTCGAGGAAGAGTTCGGAGTGAAGATCGCGGACGATCAGCTCCAAAAGATTTCGACGGTGAAGGAAGTCGTCGATTACATCGTCAAAGCGAAGGCGTGATAAAAAACAGCTGGCCAGAATCGGAGCAGAGGACGATCAACCTCTCATCAACCGTTCTGCACATCTCAACGGCATAATCACCAACTTCGATGGTGTCGAACTCTCCTGTCTTCGGATCGATCAGGTAAACTTCACCGGGCACATGGTTCAGTGCGGCGATGAATCCTTTGATCTGTTCCAGCCGGTGGACAGGATGTGGTAAAGGTAAATACTTCACAACGTTTCCGGAAAGGTCAACGACAGACAGTCTGGGTTGAACCAGGCTACTGACCACCAGAACGTCGTTCGTGAAGAGCACGTCCCTCGCGAGATCGTCCAGGTTCTGCTGCCAGACGATTCTCCAGGAAGAATCCAGGCAGGCGAGCTTGCCATCCATGTAACCCAGAAGGTAGGCTCGCCCGCCTTTCTGGAGAAGCTTGACCGGGGTTCTGAAATCTTTGATCGTCACGATCTTCCTCTGCGAACCCAGTATTTCGATCGTCTTGTCGTTTGCGTAGTAATGGAGGTAAATCACTCCTTCTTGGGTTGGCTCAAAATAAAGCGTTGGAGAATCGAAGGTGAACTTCTGCTCGATGTCGAATCTTTGAGGATCGATCGTGTAAACGGCAGGTTCCTTCGAGCACAGTACGTAAAGCTTCCCGCCGAAGATCTTCAACACCGTAGGATAGTTTTCCACCTGGATACGCCTGACGAACTTTCCGAAGATCGTGTACACCACAACGCTCGATCTGTGATAGTCGCTCACGAAAACGTAACCAGCGTGGTGGATGGCCCACGCCGGATAAGAAAGCCCTGAAGATATCTCTGAAAGGAACTGTCCCGTGTCGGTGAAAACTAAGACCGATGCGGGCTTCGGTCTGACCAGGCACACGATCCCTTCGTTGAGTGTCATCTTGGTGTACCCATAACCAATTCCGATCGATGTGACCTGGTGAGCGAAGAGCGAACAGACGAGCAAGAGAAAGGACAGGGAAATCTTCCTCATGAAATCCTTTCCCCAAGGACCGCGAGCATGGAGACGATGAGATTGGTCAGTGAAAACATTTGAACGATCCTTTCTTCTTTCCAGCCGAGCAACTCGAAATGGTGATGTATCGGAGACATTTTGAAAACCCTTCTCTTGAACAGCTTGTAACTGCTCACCTGAATCATGACACTCAGCGTCTCGGCGATGAACACACTCGTGAAGAGCAGGGCCAGAAGCTCGGTGGACGTTCTCACCGCGACGGTCCCTATCAGCGCGCCGAGCACGAGCGAACCCGTATCACCCATGAAGATCTTCGCGGGTTTGATGTTGTAGAACAGAAAGGCCATCAGACACAGTGAAAGCAAGATGAGCGAATCAGCACTCTTTCCGAGCAAAAACCAGTACGGTATCGCACTCGTCAGAAACACGCTGGCTGCGAGTCCGTCCAGGCCATCAGTCAGGTTCGACGCGTTGCTCAATCCTGCTATCAAGAGCACCGCAAAAACCCAGTAGAGGTTTCCGAGGTCCAGTCTCCCATGTGTGAATGGAATCTGCAACTCGGTGTCGGGTTTGATCAAGAACACGAGGATCGATGCGAACAGTAACTGTAAAGAAAGTTTCTGCCACGCTCTCAAACCGAGAGATTTTTTTCTGAGAACGCTCAAAAGATCATCTAAGAAACCGATGAAAGCGAACAGGACGATCGTCAAAGCGTCTATCGTGTATCCAGATACGAAGCACGATAGGGCCCCAAAAACAGCAAATAAGATTCCGCCCATCGTGGGTGTGCCCGTTTTGTACCCATGGAGGTCTGGGCCTTCTTCCCGAATGAACTGACCGATGTGGTACTTTTTGAACAGCTTTATGAGGAATGGATACAGGAGCAGACAAGGAAGGAAGGTCAAAACGAAGTACTTCATTCAGCTTTTCCTCCCAGAAAGAGATTGACTACCTTTTCCATACCCACCGCGCGTGAAGCTTTGAACAGCACGGCATCTTTCCTTCTCAATAAGTTCTTCAATTTCGTCACTATCACCTCAGGTTCGTCACTCTTCAACAGTATCTTGGAGCATTCCATCGAATCGATTTCGTGATCGACATTGTAGACGAAGACTCCGTCGAGCTGTTCGAGGATCTTTCCGAGTTGTCTGTGCGTTTCCTGAGAGTAGACACCCTGTTCCTTTATCGATCCGACCACCGCGTAGGTCCTCTCGCCGAGCTTTTTCAGCGTCTCGACTGCCACCTTGAAAGATTCCAAACTTGCGTTGTAAGTGTCGTCAACCACGTACACTTCATCTATCAGCAGGACCCTGAACCTCCCGCCCACGGGAACGAAACTCTCCAGCTTCGTGAGATCCACCCGAAGATCCAGAACATCGAAGACGGCCAGGACTGCCGCAACGTTCACCAACTGTCCCACGTTAAAGATCGTCGAAAAACGTAACTGGTGGACACCTTTCGGAGTTTCGTACCACGCCCTCGTGGAGAGTCCTTCGTAAACGTAGGAGGTGAGACGGTAATCCCCCGACTGGAAACCGAAGGTGACGAAATCTCTGCTCCTGACCCTCTCAAGGATCCTTGGATCGTTGTGCAGGATGGCGATACCGTTTTCTCTCATATTCTCTACTATCTCGAGTTTGCCCTTCAGGATCTGTTCGTCTCCACCTGCAACGCCCCTGTGCGCGGTGCCGACGTTGAGGAGAACCGAAACGTGAGGCTGTGCGATGCGACACAGCGTGGCTATATCACCAGGTTTGTTCATTGCCATTTCCAGGATCATGTAAGGCTGACCACGATAATCGTTCAGTATCGATAAAGGCAATCCGATCTCCGTGTTGAGATTTCCAGAATTTCTGAAGGCGATCTCTTCCCCCAGACAGTGGTGGATCATTTCCTTGGCGGTGGTTTTTCCGTTAGAACCAGTTATACCGACGATTTTAGGTTCGTGTTTGACAATCTTTTGTTTGGCCAGTTCCTGAAGGAAAAGTCTCGTATCCTCGACGAAGTACAGCTTCTCTTTCTGAACGTCCACGGGCCGTTCGACCACCGCGAGGGCTGCGCCTTTTTCGAGGGCTTCGCGCACGTAATAGTGTCCATCCGTTCTTTCGCCTTTGAGAGCTACAAAAATACAGCCTTCGAAGGCTTCTCTGGAATCTATGACGAACTTCGCGTTCTCAAACATGCCGTCTTTCCCTCTGGTATTCTTGAAGGATTATCTCCCTGATCACATCCGCGTCTTTGAAAGGAATTCTCCTCTCATCTGAGAAGATCTGGTACTCTTCGTGTCCTCTTCCTGCGACTATGACCATATCGCCCCGGTTCGCCAGTGTGATGGCAGTTTCGATGGCCTCACGCCTGTCTGGAATCACGAGGTAAGCCGCTCCTGGTGGGACGCCACGCTCCACTTCGGCGAGTATTTCCAGAGGATCCTCTCCCCGGGGATCGTCGGTGGTTATGATCGACACGTCCGAATATCGGCACACCACCTGCGCCATCATGGGCCTTTTTCCTCTGTCCGACTGACCACCGGCACCGAAGACGGTGATGATCCTACCACTGCTGAGGTGCTTCGCCGTGATCAGGGTTTTTTCGAGGGCGTCCGGGCTGTGGGCGAAGTCAACGACCACGTCTATGCCAAGAAGACTGGCTTCCGGGATGAACTGAAACCGGCCGTCGACACCCGGAAACGTGCCTATGGAACCAGCAACGTCGTTCGGATCGTAACCCAGTTCCACCAGACCTGCGAACACCAACGTGGCGTTGTAAGCGTTGTGATAACCAGGTGTTCTGAACCACAATCTGTACCTACCAGCGGGACAGTCCACTTCGAACTTCGTCCCGTGCCTGCTGATCTCTATGTTTTCAATTCGATACTGGCTCTGTCTGGCGATCCCATAGACGATTTTTCGCACCTTTCTGTTCAAAAGGTGTGCGTACTCGTCGCTGATCAGCGCGATTCCACTCTCTTTCAGCAGATCAAAGATGTGCAGCTTCGTCTGCGTGTACTCCTCGAACGTCTGGTGAAAATCCAGATGGTCCCTCGTTATGTTCGTCAAAGCAGCTATGTCGAACCTCACCGTTTCGACCCGTTTCAGAGCGAGCGCGTGCGATGAGACCTCCATCACGAAATGTGAACCGCCCAGATCGACAGTTTTCTTCATCGCCCTGAGTATTTCCAAAGCGTTTGGGGTTGTGTTATCGTGGTGGAACCTCGGTTCTCCCAGGATCTCGTAATACACCGTTCCGAGGAGGCTTCCGGTGCTTGAAAGGCTCTGAAGCACGTGATGGAAGAGATGGACGCTCGTGGTTTTTCCGTTGGTACCCGTGACACCCGCAACGAGAAGTTTTTCGTAAGGCCTCGCGTAGAAGACATCCGCCAGGATCGCTTCGGCGAGTCTGGTGTCGCTGACGATCACGTGCGGGATGTTTTCACTCAAAGGTCGGTCCGAGATCAAAACGCGGGCGCCTTTGTTGTAAATTTCCTGCGCTATCTCGTGCGAATCGAACCTTTTACCCCTGTGACACACGAACAGACAGCCCGGTTTGACCCGGCTGGAGTTGTTGACCACGTCCACAATGTTCTCACCGAAGTTGCCGTTGAGCCTGGCTTCGATGAGTATGGGTCTCAATGCCTCGATGACTTCTTCAACGCGCATCGTATCACCTCTACTTTGATATTGTAGTATGATCAGGTTCACTTGACAAGGACGGAGGAATGTGCTATGCTGAAATTAGCACTCGAGTGGTGAGAGTGATAATATGAGGAGGAACAACAGGGTCAACGAAAGACAGAGAAAGATCCTCTACTGTGTCGTGAGGGAATACATACTGACGAAAAGGCCGATCAGTTCTGAACACGTCCTGAACGTGTCCAGTCTATCGTGCAGTGCCGCGACCGTCAGAAACGATTTGAGGAAACTGGAATATCTGGGCTATCTCTATCAACCGCACACCTCTGCGGGCAGGATCCCGACCGACAAGGGTCTGAGGTTTTACGTGGACGAAACGTTGAAGCTCACGAAAGATTACGCACAGAGATCTCAGCAAGTCGAAGTGCGATATTCCATGACTTACGGTGATATGGAGAAGATCCTCGAAGGAGCGGCGATCGCGCTGGCGAGAATGACCAGAGGGGCAGTCGTGCTGGAGAAACCCGACACCGGGCGCTTGAAAGTTCTGAGGGCCATCGTGACACCCATCACCTCGTATCACTATTTGATCTCCATCGTTACAGAGCTCGGTTTGATGAAATTCATGCCCTTCAGGAGTCTCGGCGATGTGGATCATGCAAAGCTCGAAAACCTTCTCAATCAGCTGCTGAGGGGGAGGAGCATCGATAACCTTTCCGGCGAGGTGTTCGAAGGTGATTGGGATGAGTTCCTGATAGACCTTTCTGAACAACTCGTCACTTCTCTAAAAGAGGATCTGAGGAACAGCATGATAAAGTACGGCCTGGACGTGCTTGTGAGCAGCGAAACGTTCAACATAGACGAGATCAGGGCGCTTTCGAGGTTCCTCTCAGACGACGCACTCATCAAATCCTTCATGAACAGGGTTCAGGAGGTCCCTACCGTCTTCATAGGTAGTGAACACGGTTTTCAGGGCATGGAGAGATTCTCCATCTTTGTGGATACCTATCGCAGGGAGAACGAACCAATGGGTAAAGTGCTGATCGTGACATCCAAGATCGTCAAGTACGAGGAGATAATGAACGTTCTGACCTACGTCACAAGCAGGTTGACCGAGTACTTCACGGTGGCAACGAGGGAGGTGGAAAGATGAACGAAAACGAAAGGCTCAAAGAAGCGGTTGAAAACAAAGAGACGGTTGAGAAAAACGATGAAAAGAAAGTAGAGGAAAATTTGATCGAGAAGCTGACGAAGGAAAAAGAAGAACTCATGAGACACCTCAAGCAACTGAAAGCCGAGTTCGAGAACTTCAAGAGGGACACCCTCAGAGACAGGGAAATGATCCTCAAGAACGCGAACGAATATCTGCTCACCAAGTTGATACCGATACTCGACGATTTCGAGCGAGCGTTCACGGCTGTTGATTCCGGCGCACCGTACGAAGATTTCTACAAGGGAATGAAACTCGTTTACAAGAAACTCTGGAAGGTTTTGAACGATGAAGGCTTTTTCAAAATAGAGGTCGGTCAGAAGTTCGACCCGTTCGAACACGAAGCCGTTGAGAGGGTGGAGACAAACGAGAAAGAAGAGTACGATATAGTCGAGGTTGTTGAAAATGGTTACAAGTACCATTCCAAAGTCCTCAAACCCGTGAAGGTGAAGGTTGCGGTGAAGCCAAGGGGTGAAGAAGGTGCCAAGACAGTATAAAGATTACTACGCGATCCTCGGCGTTCCGAGGGACGCCTCCGAGGAGGAGATAAAAAAAGCTTACAAAAAGTTGATAAAACAATGGCATCCCGATCTCCACCCTGAGAACAAGAAAGAAGCCGAGGAGAAATTCAAGGAGATCCAGGAAGCTTACGAGGTTCTGAGTGATCCTCAGAAACGGGCCATGTACGACAGATTCGGTTATGTGGGAGAACACGAATTTACACAGCAAACTTCGACCACTTCTTTTGAAGACATATTCAGGGACTTTGAGAGCTTTTTTGGGCGTGACATCTTCGACATCTTCTTCGGCGATCGGGGTGCCACCCAGGAGACTCAGAGGACGAGGAGACGGAGATCGGGTGAAGATATCAGTGTGACGGTCGAGATAGATTTTTCTGAGTCTCTCACTGGCAAGCAGATGCCGATCGAGTACGACAGGTACGAAGTTTGTGACCACTGCCATGGTGAAGGAACAGAGCCCGGAAGTGGTTATCAGACGTGTCCAAGGTGTCACGGCACGGGGGTGCTCAGGGAGGAAAGGAGGAGCGTCTTTGGCGTCTTCGTGAGCTCCAGAACGTGTCCCACCTGCGGTGGGACCGGACGTGTCGTGAAGGAAAGGTGCCACGTGTGTGGCGGAACTGGCAGACTGAAACGAAGAGTCAGAACTGTGATCAACATACCGGCAGGCGTTACGGACGGAACCAGACTCAGGATCGATGGTGGCGGTAACGCCGGCTACGATGGGGGACCTTACGGCGATCTTTACGTGATCGTCCACGTGAGGCCAGACAGGAGGTTCAGGCGCCAGGACGACGACATATACACGGAGATCAGCATAGATTACTTGCAGGCGATCCTTGGAACCACGGTTCGTATAGATCTGCCCGACGGTGGTACAACGATGCTGAGGATACCGCCAGGTACGCAGCCCGGTACGGTGTTCAGGCTCAAGGGAGAGGGTGCTCCGTCCGTGAGGACGGGCAGGCGTGGGGATCTTTATGTGACCGTCAACGTGAGGATACCGGAGCAACTCTCTTCGAGGGAAGCACAGTTGTTGAGAGAAATTGCGAGGGAAAAAGGTATAGATGTCTTGTAGGTGATATCAGATAAATTTTGAGCGAATTCGACAAATGTGACGTTCTTTACTCCGCCAAGGCGGGGTTTTTTCTTTTTCTTTCTGTTTTACAACATGATGAGAACATGATAGAATAGTGTGTGAAAATTTGAAAAAGGGGGCGGTGACGTGACCCGGGAAGAACTCGAAGCCTTCCTCTCCCAGAACCCCACCATTCAGCAGGTCAAATCCCTCGCAAAAAGACTCGGTCTGAAGGTGAAAAAGCGGATGAAAAAGAGCGAAGTTTTCAAATTGCTTGAAGATTACGCAAAGTCGCTGAGAGAAGAGAAGGTTGATCAAAAACCTGTTCAAGCTCAAACCGACCGGCACGTGGAATTGCCACAGTCGTACGGTTCCGACAGACTCGTTCTGTTTCCAGTCAATCCGCATCTGGTTTTTGTGTACTGGGACCTTTCGAGCGAAACTTATTCCAAGCTTTCTTCGCAGAAGGAAGTGGTTCTGAGGCTCTACGACGTGACCTACATAGAGTTCGATGGAACCAACGCTCACCGCATTTTTGAGGCTGGAGTGCACCTTGCAACGACGAGAAATTACTACTTCCACGTACCGTCATCGAACGCGGACTATCTCGCCGAGCTTGGTTTCAAAGTTGAAGGAAAATTCTTCCCTGTTTTGAGATCCAACGTTGTGCATACACCTTCGGACACGCCATCGACTTCCGTACGTCAAAGATGGTGCGTCAAGGGCAAACGCACCGTGAAGGTTGGTGAACCGCCGTTGAAACCCGTCGAAAGGATACACATCTCATCCGCTGCGGGAAGTGGTAAGTTATGAACGGATACTTCGTGCTCGTGCTTCACTCTCACCTTCCTTACGTGAACCATCCGAACCACGATCTTTATTTGGAAGAAAGATGGTACGTTGAAGCAGTCCTTGAATCTTACATTCCACTTTTGATGATGTTCGACCGCCTCCAAGAAAGAAAGGTTCCCTTCAAAATCACCGTTTCACTCAGTCCCACACTGTTGGAAATGTTCAGAAACACTGTTCTCAACGAGAAGTTAAAGAATTATACTCAGAAACTTGTCGAACTGTGCGAAAAGGAACAGGAGAGGGTGAAAACCCATCAGGAGAAAGAACTTGCGAATTTCTACAGGGAAAGGTTTCTGAGCTGTTTGAGTTACCTCGAATCGGTGGGAGGTAACCTGGCGAAGGGGTTCAAGAAACACGCCGAATCTGGAAACATAGAGTTGATAACCTGCAACGCCACGCACGGTTTCCTACCGTTGATGCGTCATCAACCGTTTGCGGTGGAAGCTCAGATCGCGGTCGGTGTGGAAACATTCGCACAGCACTTCGGCTTCAAACCAAAGGGCGTGTGGCTCGCCGAGTGCGGCTATTATTCTGGCCTGGACGAAGTTTTGAAAAAGTACGGCTTGGGATTCTTCTTCGTCGATTCCCACGCGTTCTGGTATGCCGACGAGCGGCCATATTTCGATGTGTACAGACCCATCATGACACCTTCCGGTGTTTTTGCTTTCGCGAGAGATCCGGATTCGAGCGAACAGGTGTGGAGTGCCACCACGGGATATCCCGGTGATGGCAGATACAGAGAGTTCTACAGAGACCTTGGGTTCGACGGCGATTACGAATACGTAAGGCCTTACATCGACAAGAGTGGTGTGAGGGTGAACGTGGGTATAAAGTACCACAGGATCACATCGAAGGAAACGCCGCTCGACAAGAAATGTTTGTACAGCCGTGAAGATGCCATGACTGCGGCGAGAGAGCACGCGATCGATTTTCTGAACAAGAAGCTGGCGCAGGTGAACACGCTGATCGAAACGTTCAACCAGCCTCCAGTGATAGTGGCTCCTTTCGATACGGAGTTGTTCGGACACTGGTGGTTTGAAGGGCCAGAGTTCCTCGAAAATTTCTTCGTTGAGGCTTCGAAGCAAAAGCAGCTCAAGTTCGCCACGCCTTCTGAAATAATCGAGAGGTTCGACAGTTACCAGGTGCTCACCCCCGCGGATTCTTCCTGGGGCAACGGTGGTTATTTTGACACCTGGTTGAACGGCAAGAACGACTGGATACAGCCACACCTGGTTGAGATCAGAGACAGAATGAAGCGTCTTGCCGAAACGTACTTCGAGGAGAGAGATCCGCTGAAAGTGAGAGTTCTCAACCAGATGCTCAGGGAATTGCTCTTAGCGGAGGCCAGCGACTGGCCGTTCATAATCACAACAGGTACGAGCGTTGAATACGCCGTTAACAGAATAAAAACGCATGTGAAACGCTTTTTAGACCTTGAGCAACAGCTGGTGAAGGATAATATAGATGGACAACAGCTCGCAAGGTTGGAACAAGAAGACAACGTTTTTGCGTCGATCGATTATCGGCTTTACGCTGGTTCACACATCGGGAAGGAGGGATAAAGTGCCCGCGAAATATTTCGAGATCAGATGGCACTCCAGGGCTGGTCAGGGAGCGAAGAGCGCGGCCCAGCTCGTGGCAGAGGCGGTTCTGGAAGGAGGAAAGTACGCGCAGGCTTTTCCGGAGTACGGGGCCGAAAGGTCCGGGGCGCCCATGAGGGCCTTCAACAGGATCAGTGAAGGTAGGATCAGAGTTCATCACTCGGTGGAGAATCCTGACGTGGTGGTAGTTATCGACGACACCTTGCTCTCTCCGGGTATAGTTGCAGGTTTGAAAGAGGACGGCGTTCTCATAGTGAACACGAAGCACTCCATCGATTTTGTGAGGAAGAAAACGAACTTCAACGGCAGGGTGTGCGTTATCAACGCTACGGATATAGCCCTCGAGGAAATCAAGAGAGGCGTTCCGAACACGGTGATGCTGGGGACACTCGCGCGCGTTACAGGGTTGATCGACCTTCAGGTCGTCGAAAAGAAGATAAGGGAGATGTTCGAGCGGAAGCTCCCAGAAGAAATGATCCAGGCGAACATCAAGGCGCTCAAGCGCGGTTACGAGGAGGTGCAATGCAGTGGCTGAACTGAAGAAGTGGCACGAGCTACCGATTGCTGGTTTGATCATAGAGCCGGGAACGGCACGCAAGTACAGAACGGGTGACTGGCGAGTCAGAAGGCCTGTGTACGATAGGTCGAAATGCATCGACTGCATGTTCTGCTGGTTCTACTGCCCCGATCAGGCGATCGTTCAGGAAAACGGAGTCATGAAGGGTATCGACTACTTTTACTGCAAGGGTTGCGGAGTCTGCGCGAACGTCTGTCCCAAATCTGCGATAGAGATGCGCCCCGAGACAGAGTTCATCAGGGAGGAGGACTGAGCGATGACAGGCAAAAAGATCTTGGCCATAACCGGTGCGGAAGCGGCCGCGTACGCGATGAAACAGATAGAGCCGGACGTTGTCGCGGCCTATCCCATCACACCGCAAACACCGATCGTTGAATACTTCGCGAAATACGTTGCAGACGGTGAGGTTCGTACGGAAATGATACCTGTCGAGAGTGAGCATTCCGCGATGAGCGCGGTCGTGGGTGCTGCTGCAGCGGGTGCCAGAGCGATGACCGCAACGAGCGCCCAGGGACTCGCGTTGATGCTCGAGATAGTCTACATAGCTTCCTCTCTGAGACTACCCATCGTCATGGGCGTGGTGAACAGAGCCCTGAGCGCGCCGATCAACATACATTGTGATCACAGTGATGCGATGATGGCGAGAGATTCAGGATGGATTCAGCTGTTCTGTGAAGACGTTCAGGAAGTGTACGATTTCACCATCCTCGCTGTTCGTCTCGCCGAGCACGAAGATGTGAGACTACCCGTCATGGTCAACCAGGACGGCTTCATCCTCTCGCACGGTGTCGAACCCGTCGAGGTTTTACCGGATGAAGTGGTGAAGAAGTTCGTCGGGGAACTGAAACCGATCTACCCGTTGCTCGACACGGATCATCCTGTAACCTACGGCCCACTGGACCTGTACGATTACTACTTCGAGCACAAGAGACAGCAGATAGAGGCTATGAAGAACGCGTACAGGGTGTTCCCACTGATAGCCGAGGAGTTCTACAAGATCAGTGGGCGCAAGTACAACTACGTCGAACCGTACAGGATGGAAGATGCGGAGTACGTTATGGTCGCTCTCGGTTCATCGAATGGAACCATAAAAGATGTGGTTGACGAGCTGCGTGAGAAAGGCAAGAAAGTTGGTCTTCTGAAGATATGGATGTTCAGGCCATTCCCCAAGGCCGAGATTCAGAGATACTTGACCGCGCGAAAGGCAGTCGTCGTTCTCGATAGGGCAGCCTCGTTCGGGGCCGAGGCACCGCTCTATGAAGCGGTCAAGTCTGCGCTCTACGAAGTGGCTGTGAGACCGTTGATGGGATCCTTCGTTTACGGACTCGGTGGAAGAGATCTGAAGCCTGAACACGTGAGGTATGCGTTCGAAAGGGCCATGGCACTCGATCTGGTTGCTGACAGGGAAGAGTACCTTGGCCTGAGAGAATGAGGAGGTGACGGCATGCCGTTGACAATGAAGAAGCTGGCGGAGATCTTTACGAATAGAGAAACAGGTCTAACACAGGGTCACAGGATGTGCCCTGGTTGTGGCGCACCGATGACGGTGAAGATAGTCTTGATGGTCGCCAAGGCTCTGGGATACGAACCGGTGATAGGTTTCGCCACGGGCTGTATGGAAGTTTCTTCCACCATATTCCCTTACACCTCTTGGAGCGTACCTTACATACACAACGCGTTCGAAAACGTTGCGGCAACCATCAGCGGCGTTGAGACAGCCTACAGGGCATTGAAAAAAGCTGGAAAAATTCCATCGGACAAGAAGTACGCCTTCATCGCGTTCGGAGGGGACGGTGGCACGTACGATATAGGCCTGCAGTCATTGTCTGGAGCGCTGGAGAGAGGACACAAAATGCTCTACGTTCTGTACGACAATGAAGGCTACATGAACACGGGAAACCAGCGATCGGGGTCCACACCGCCGGGTGCCGATACCACGACCGCACCCGTTGGGAAGCTGCTACCTGGAAAGCTTCAACTCAAGAAAAACATAGTGGAGATAGTGGCGGGGCATGAAGACGTGTACGCGGCCACCGTGACGACGGGTGAACCGATGGACTTCATAAATAAAGTTGAAAAGGCGCTTCAGTTCGATGGACCTGCTTTCATAGCAGCTCTGAGCCCCTGTGTGAGGTACTGGAGGATGGACGAGAGTAAGTCAGTCGATATAACCAAACTTGCGGTTCAGACCAAGTACTGGCCACTGTACGAGGTCGAGAGAGGGGTTTACAGAGTCACGAGAAAGCCGACGAGTTTCAAACCGGTCGCCGAGTTCGTTAAAGCTCAGGGAAGGTTCAGACTCCTGTTGCAGAGGCCCGATGCTGAGGAGATAATAAACGAACTTCAGCAGTACGTTGACAGGCGCTGGGAGAGGCTGCTCGCACTCGAGGAGGCGACGAAAGACAAGCCGATCAGATGAAGGTACCACCTGAGGAAGGTGGTGTACCGTGCGAGCGTTGCTCTTAATAGACCTACAGAAAGATTTCGTAGAACCGGGTGGGGCACTGTACTTTCCCAAGGCGGAGTCGGTGCTCCCACTCGTTTTGGATTTGGTTGAAAAGTACAAGCAGGAGAACCTGCCGATCATCACCACTCAGGATTGGCACGAAGAAGACGATGCGGAGTTTCGTATCTGGCCGAAGCACTGTGTCAAAGACACCCATGGTGCGGAGCTGGTGAAACGGTTGAAGGATTCCTTAGCAGGTTACGAAAAGCACATAGCCGTGCGCAAAACGCGCTACAGTGCGTTCTATGGGACCCACTTTGAGGAGATCTTGAAATCACACGGTATCGATGAAGTCGAAGTGTGTGGTGTTGTGACACACATCTGTGTTCTCTTCACAGTTGAAGAGCTGAGAAACAGGAATATAAGAACGATCGTCAGAAAAGATGGAGTGGCTTCTTACGATGAGAACCTCCACACCTGTGCTCTGCGGTTGATGAGTGAAGTGTTGCGCGCCGAGGTGGTTTGATGAGGAAAAAGAGGCTCGATCCTAAGGTTTTCAAGGTCCCCATCGACAGAATAAGGGGTAACTACTACTCGGACATATATTTCGTTAGGTACGTGGAGGTTCTCAAGAGAGACAACAGACACCCCTGGGTGCTCTATCAGTTCTTCCCGAGGAGAGACTGCGTGGTTGCAGGCCTGGACGAGGCCCTGGCCATACTGAGGTTCGCCACCGGTTATTACAAGGATGAGGAGAAGGCCAAGGAACTCTTCAAGGAGATCCTCAACGTGGACAGGATGATCCAAGCGGCGGCGGTAGAGATGGACACGGACGCCGTGATAAGTTATACGAAACGCAAGTGGGATTTGAGGCTCAAGCTCGACAGCCTTTGGGTCGACAAGTGGGATGAGATAGAAGTTCGTGCCCTCTACGATGGAGACGAAGCGAAGGAATGGGAGCCCATCATGGTGATAGAGGGTGACCCAACGTATTTCGGTTATCTGGAAACCGTTCTGCTCGGAGTCATTGCGCGTGCCACGAGTACGGCCACCGCGGTACGAGAAGTTGTGAAGGCTGCGCGGGGCAAACCGGTGCTGTATTTCAGTGCGCGGTTCGATCATTACTGGGTACAGGCTACGGACGGCTATGCGGCACTCTGCGGAGGTGCGTTCGGCGTATCGACGGATGCGAACGCGGACTACTGGGGTGTGGAATCGATGGGAACCATGCCCCACGCACTCATAGCGGCGTACGAAGGCAGTACCGAAGCGGCCGCGATAGCTTTCGACAAGCACATGCCGGAGAACGTGAGAAGGATCGTGCTGGTGGACTGGGACAACGACGTGATAGGTACAACGTTCAGGGTTGTGAAAGCTTTCTACGAATACCACATGAAGAAACCGTTCAAACTCGGTGAGACGGACCCATCCCCCATAATCGGTGAGGGCAAAGGAAAGATATGGGGTGTGAGGTTCGATACATCGGGTAACATGAGGGACGTCTCGGTCGTCCCGAGGGATGAATCTTCGCTCGGTGTGTGCCCAGAGTTGGTCTGGCGAGCGCGCCAGGAGTTCGACAAGGTTGGCCTGAAGGATCTGAAGATCGTCGTTTCTGGTGGGTTCGATGCGAAGAAGATAGAGCTCTTCGAGTTACTCAACGTTCCCGTCGATGTTTACGCGGTGGGTTCGAAACTCTTGAGACAGAAGGTGGACATAACCGCGGACGTGGTCGAAGTCAACGGGAAACCGTGTGCGAAAGCTGGCAGGTTCAAGCGTGACCTGTCGCGTCTCGAACCGGTACCGAAACGTTACTGGGAGGAGGTGTGAGAGATGACAGAAAAAGGTACGTGGCTCGTCAAAAAGGGATTCGCCGAGATGTTCAAAGGTGGCGTCATCATGGACGTTACGAACGCTGAGCAGGCTAAGATAGCGGAAGAAGCGGGTGCGGTGGCGGTCATGGCGCTCGAACGCGTACCAGCGGACATAAGAAAAGCTGGTGGCGTTGCGAGGATGGCAAGCATAGCCAAGATAAAGGAGATCATGGAGGCCGTGAGCATACCCGTCATGGCGAAGGTGAGGATAGGACACATCGCGGAGGCGAGGATCCTCGAAGCGCTGGGAGTGGACTTCATCGACGAATCGGAAGTGCTCACACCGGCGGACGATAGGTTCCACATCAACAAGCACGAATTCAAAGTGCCGTTCGTGTGCGGAGCAAGGGATCTGGGAGAAGCTTTGAGGAGGATCGCCGAAGGTGCCGCGATGATCAGAACGAAGGGTGAAGCCGGCACGGGAAACGTGGTCGAGGCTGTGAAACACATGAGAAGGGTCATGGACGAGATCAGAAGGGTTCAGACCATGGCCGATGAGGAGCTCGTCAGCTACGCCAAAGAGATAGGAGCGCCGGTGGAACTCGTTCGGGAGGTGAAGAGGCTCGGCCGTCTGCCCGTCGTGAACTTCGCCGCTGGTGGTATCGCCACGCCGGCCGATGCCGCACTGATGATGATGCTGGGCGCCGATGGCGTGTTCGTTGGCTCTGGTATATTCAAGTCCAAAGATCCAGTAAAGATGGCGCGCGCCATGGTCCTCGCGGTGACTTACTGGAACGACCCTGAGATGCTGTTGAAGATCTCGGAAGATATAGGTGAACCCATGCCCGGTCTGGAAATAGAGGCTCTCGAAGTGCACATGCAAGAGAGAGGGTGGTAAAAGTTGATCATCGGTGTACTCGCGTTGCAGGGAGACTTCAGGGAACACATCTGGTCGTTGCAGAGGCTTGGGGTTGAAGCGTTCGCGGTGAAGAGCGTTTCGGACCTTGAGAGGATCGATGGTTTGATCATACCGGGTGGTGAATCGACGAGCATCGGCAGGATCGCGAAGGTGACCGGTGTTGGTGAAAAGATCGTAGAACTTGCAAAGCAGGGTCTGCCCATCTACGGTACCTGTGCGGGTATGATACTGATGGCGAAACGGATCGTGGACCACCCAGATCAGTACCGCTTCGGTTTGATGGACATCGCCGTGCGACGCAACGCCTACGGTAGACAGATCGATAGCTTTGAGACTTATCTCGACGTTGAGAACATCGGAAGAGTGAAAGCTGTTTTCATAAGGGCCCCGATGGTGGTTGAAGTGTCTGACAACGTCGAGGTCCTGGCGAGGTACGAGAACGTACCTGTCCTGGTGAAACAGGGCAATTTGCTCGCGAGCTCTTTCCATCCCGAACTAACGGATGATCTGAGGATACACGCGTATTTTGTGAAAATGGTAGCTGATCAACATGAGAGTGTACGTTGAACTGTCTGACAAAGACACGGAAGAAAAGATACGCTCAGCGATTTTGACGTGCGGCGGAGTTACTGTCGCTCGCCAGATCGACGCAGATATCTTCGTAGGTGAAACGGTGCATCCGTTCCTCGGCACCGTCCTCGTTTCTACTGAGGTTCCGGCTGACCTCACCGGTGTGATCGACGTCATTCTACCTTCGCAGGCGCTGGAATATTACCGGATGAAATTCAAAATGATCTCGTGTTATGTTTCGTACAAGTTGGGTCTGGAGGATTTCTTGAACGAGGAGATGTACAAGTCTCAGAGGTATGGTTTTCCCCTGAGTGTCCTCATGGCACACTTATCGAATTTTGACGTTCAGTTTCTGCAGAGGATCTACAGCATTTTCAAAAGGCAGGCCCGAGAATCTGACAGGTTCTTCATTTTCAACGAGTCTATCGTTGCGGTGCTGCCTTACACGAACCTCGACGGTGCAAAGGTTTTTGCACGGAGGCTTCTGAGGAGATCGAGGACCTTGAGTTTTGGAGAAAGAACTCCCGAGCTGGTCGTTTCCGTGAGCCAGGCTTCATCCGAGGACGACGCGTTCGATCTGCTTGGAAAGTTGGAAGAAGCCATCAAGAAAGCGATTCAAACAGGTCAAAGAATCGTGGCCGTTTAAAAAGAAGGGGGCAGTGAGTGCCCCCTTCATATTTTCAGCTCTTCGAACAGCCTCTGGAGCAGTTCTTTTGCCACTCTCGCCTGCGCTTCCACCGTCGAAGCTCCTATGTGTGGAGTTGCCACAACGTAAGGAAGCTGTAGCAGTTTCTTTCTGAGTTCATCGGTGGGAGGTTCGATCTCGAAGACGTCCAGGGCCGCCGCGTACACCTTTCTTGAGACGAGAGCATCGTACAATGCCGCTTCGTCTATGACTCCTCCACGGGACGCATTCACGATGATCACACCGTTTTTCATTTTTGCGATAGCTTCGGCGTTTATCAAATGTTTAGTTTCGCTGGTCAGTGGCACGTGCAGAGTGATGAAATCGGAAACGGCGTAGAGTTCGTCCAAGCTGGTCAGTTTCACACCTTCGAAGTGTTTCACGTACGGATCGTAGGCTACGACGTTCATTCCGAAGGCAAGGGCCCTCTTTGCCACTTCTTTTCCGATCGTTCCAAGTCCTATTATGCCCAGCGTCTTGCCGAACAGTTCGACTCCCTCGAGTTCTTTTTTCGTCCACAGGCCATTCTTCAGATCCATGGTTCCTTTAGCTATATGCCTGGCGGCAGAAAGCATGAGGCCGAACGTGAGTTCAGCCACCGACACCGCGCTGGCGCCGGGTGTGTTCAGAACTTTGACACCCTTTTTCTGTGCAGCTTCAACGTCTATGTTGTCCAGTCCAACGCCCGCTCTGCAGATCAACCTGAGCTTGGCGGCTCTCTCGATCAGGTCGGCTGTGACCTTCGTGGCACTTCTTACAATGAGGACCTCGATTTCTGGGATCAATTCGAGGAGCTTTTCTTTGTCGAGGTGCTCGCAGGTAACCTTGAGCTGCGGTTTGGATTTGAGGATTTCCATCGCTTCCTTTTCCAGCGGATCGTTCACGTGAACCCTGATCATCCGGCGACACCTTCCCGGTGGAACGTCTCCATGGCAGCTTTCACACCTTCGCCGAACTTCACGGGATATCCAAGCTCGTGCAGTGTGAATTCCAGAGCACTGATGGCCGCTATCGTATCGAACAACGATACGTAACCGAGGTGTGCGATCCTGAAGATGCTGTTCGAGATCTTTCCCTGGCCACCCGCTATGGTGACACCGTACTTGTCCCTCATGATCTTCGTGATCTTCTTCGCCTCCAGCCCGGCGGGTACTTTGACGGCGGTGCACACGTTACCGGGTCGCTTCGAGAACAGTTCCAGACCGAGCGCTTTGACCGCGTTGCGCGTGGCCTCACCGAGGATTCTGTGTCTCTCCCAAACGTTCTCTATGCCTTCTTCCTTCAGCATCTTTACACTCTGGTTGAGCATGTAGATCATGTTGACCGCGGGCGTCCATGGATTGTCTGGATAGTTTTCCTCGTAGTACTTCAGATCGAAGTAATACTTCGGGCATTTGTTCTTCTCAACGAGCTCCCAGGCTTTCTTACTCAGGGTGATGAAGGCCAGACCCGGTGGCATCATTATACCTTTCTGTGATCCGGCGACGACCACATCGACACCCCATTCGTCCATCTTCAGAGGTTCAGCAAGCAAACCACTGATCTCGTCCGTCACCAGGACCTTATCGGTGTCTTTCGTCAACTGCGCTATGGCCTGAAGGTCTATGACGGTTCCGGTTGAGGTTTCACTGTGTGTTGTGAATATGACCTTTGCGTCTGGATGCTCTCTCATAGCTTTCTCTATCTGTTCGGGTGTGACGGCCTCTCCCCATTCGAGTGCTATCTCGACCACGTTGATTCCGTAAGCTTCGCAGATCTCTTTCCAGCGTTCTCCAAACTTTCCGGCGACGACGACTATCGCCTTCTCACCAGGATTGAGCAAGTTTGTCACCGCAGCCTCCATCGCGCCTGTACCGGAAGAAACGAAGACGTAGACGCGGTTCGACGTCTGGAACAGATACCGCGCCTCATCCAGCGTCTTCTCCATGATCTCCAAGAACTGTGGCGTTCTGTGGTGTATGGTCTCTTTCGCACCGGCGAGCAACACGTCCACAGGTACCGGTGTTGGGCCTGGCGCCATTATGTAATGCTTTTTCAATTTGAACATCTGCATCCCCCCAGGTTCAGATTGGTTTGCACGATTAGTTTACCATCGTTTGTGACGGATCGTTTAGGTTTCGTTGAGCAAGAGTTTGCGTGCAAATATTTGCATTGTGCAATGATTTGCAAAGCGTGCGTTTCCGTGCTGAAGCTTAATAGATGAACCGAGCCAGGTTGGCACGAGTTTGATACTAATTAAGGGGGTGAATCGCTTGGATTTTCGTTTCTCGACTCTCGCGCAAAAGTTGAAATCTTCAATGATCAGGGAGTTGCTCAAATACGCTAACATGCCCGGCGCGGTTTCGTTCGGTGGTGGTACGCCGGATCCGGAAACGTTCCCCAGGCACCAGCTCGCAGAACTCGCCAGGGAGATAATAGAGAACGAGTACAGATACACCCTCCAGTATGCCACAACCGAGGGCGATCCGGAGCTGATCAAGCAGGTCCTCATCCTGTTGAAGAGGGTCTACGGCCTCGACGGATTCTCACCCGAAAACGTTCTGATAACCGTCGGTTCACAGCAGGCACTGGAGCTCGTGGGGAAAGTTCTGCTCGATCCAGGCGATTGTGTGATAGTTGGCGATCCAGAGTATTTAGGTGCTCTCAGCGCCTTCAGGATGAGGGATGCGAGGTTTCTGGTCGTCAAGTTCGAGAAGGACGGACCGGATCTCAACCAAGTGGAGGCACATCTGAAGCGGATGCAGAAGGAGAACCAGCTGCACAGGGTGAAGTTCATCTACATCGTTTCGAACTTCCAGAACCCATCTGGAATAACCACCTCCGTCGAAAAGAGAAAGGCTCTCGTGGAGCTCGCCGAGAAGTACGATGTTCTGATCGTCGAGGACGATCCTTACGGTGTCCTTAGATTCAGAGGAGAACATATACCACCCATCATGAGCTTTGGAGGCATTGATAGGGTCATTCTGCTCAACACGTTCAGCAAGATACTCTGTCCGGGTTTGAGAATCGGCATCGTCGTGGCGGACAAACAGATCATCAGGAAATTGGTTCTGGCGAAGCAGGGTACGGATCTGTGCAGCCCCTCTTTAACGATGCGACTTGCGGCACGTTATCTGGAGCGCTACGACATACTCGAACAGATAAAGCCAGCGATAGAACTTTACAGGAAAAAGAAAGAAACGATGATCGAAGCTCTGAGAGAGGAGTTCTCCGATGTGGCAGACATCGACTGGACCGATCCGGATGGAGGACTCTTCATCTGGACAACCCTGCCCGATGTTGACACCATGGAACTTTTCAAGTTCGCCGAGCAGAGAAAGGTCTTCTACATCCCCGGTGAAGCGTTCAAACCTTACGAGGAGCCATCCAGCTCCATGCGCATGTCTTTCTGCTTGCCGACTTTCGAACAGATAAGAGAAGGCGTTCACAGGTTGAAACTGGCTTACATGGACTATGTTGAGGCCAAGGGGTTGAAGTGCAGATGAGGATTTTGGTCATCAATCCAGGTTCAACATCCACAAAGGTGGCCGTTTATGAAGATGAAAAATGCATTTATTCGGAGAAGTTCGAACACAGTGCGGAGGAGCTCGCAAAGTGCGAGACGTTGATGGACCAAGAGCCGTTGAGAAGGAGATCCATTCTTTCGGCGCTGGAAAAAGCAGGATTCAGGATCGAAGATTTCGATGCGATTGCCGCAAGGGGGGGCATTCTCCCTCCTGTGGAGAGTGGAACTTACCTGGTCGATGAACGCATGGTGAACTATTTGAAGTACGAATCACCGGTGAAACACGTTTCGAACCTCGCGTGTGTGATAGCCCATGAAATGTCCAACGGTAAGATTCCTGTTTACACGACAGATCCAGTTTCTGTCGACGAGATGATACCTGAAGCAAGGCTTTCTGGAATACCTGAAATTGAAAGGAAGAGCCTTTCTCACGCGCTCAACATAAAGATTGTGTGCAGAAAGGTGGCGAAAGAGCTCGGCAAAAGTCTGGAAGAACTGAACGCTGTGGTGGCACACCTCGGTGGTGGAATATCCGTAGCAGCCGTTCGGAAAGGAAGGATCATAGATGTGAATAACGCCAACGATGAGGGACCTTTCAGCCCGGAAAGAACGGGAGAACT
The DNA here is from genome assembly GCF_000828655.1 of Thermotoga caldifontis AZM44c09. Classification (NCBI taxonomy): domain Bacteria; kingdom Thermotogati; phylum Thermotogota; class Thermotogae; order Thermotogales; family Thermotogaceae; genus Pseudothermotoga; species Pseudothermotoga caldifontis. The sequence continues at coordinate 1,864,613 of NZ_AP014509.1, read as the reverse complement.
GCCCGTGGGCGATGTTGTTCGCATGTGTTTCAGTGGACGATACAGTAGAGAAGAACTGAAGAAGAAATTTGTTGGGCGCGGCGGACTGGTTGCATACCTTGGTACAAACGATCTGAGAAAAGCGCTCGAAATGGCGAAAAATGATAGCTACGCTTCTCTCGTTGTCAGAGCAATGGCTTACCAGATAGCGAAAGAGATCGGCGGAATGTGCGCCGTTTTGAAAGGAAAGCTCGATGCAATCATTTTAACGGGGGGCATGGCGCACAGTGACGAATTCGTTGAGATGATAAAGGAATACATCTACAAGTTTGCACCCATCTTCGTGCTTCCAGGCGAATTCGAAATGGAGGCACTGGCTCTGGGAGCGTTGAGGGTCCTGAGGGGCGAGGAGAAGGCGAAGATCTGGGGTGGTCCGAATGGATAGGCTCGCATTCCTCGTTGAGAGAGCTCGAGGACTGAGAAAGAAGATCGTCGTGGCAGGTTCAAACGACGATGTCGTGTTGAGCGCTTTGAAGATGGCGCTGGAGCATTCCATCGTCGAACCAGTGCTGGTTGGTCCTGAGGTCGAGACGAAGGCGCTGGCGGAAAGAGTTGGTCTTGACCTGAGCCGTTGCGAACTGATAGATTGCCAGAAGGATCAGAGTGCACGGGTGGCGGTCGAAGTCGTCTCGGAACGTGGAGAACTCTTGATGAAAGGCTCCGTTAAGACGGGAGATCTCATGAAAGTCGTGCTTGAGGATCAGTACAATCTCAAAACCGGCTCGACCATCACGATGGTCAGTGTTTTCGATATCCCGACCTACCACAAACTTTTAGCGATCAGCGATGCTGGAATGATCATCGCGCCGACCCTGGAACAAAAGATCGATATGATAAACGTCTCGGTGAAGGTGATGAAGAAACTCGGCATTGAAAAACCGAAGGTCGCCATCGTGGGTGCGATAGAGGTGCCGAACGTGAAGATGCCCGCCACACTGGACGCAGCCGTCCTGAGCAAGATGAGTGATCGGGGTCAGATAAAGGACTGCATCGTGGATGGTCCATTCGCCTTGGACAACGCGATCTCTAAAGAAGCTGCCGAGCACAAGAAGATCGAAAGCCCGGTGGCTGGAGATGCAGACATACTCATCATGCCAGACATAGAAGCCGGTAACGTTCTGTACAAAGCTCTGGTGTTCTTCGCGAACGCGACGGTTGCTTCAGTGATCCTTGGAGCAAGGATACCAATCGTTCTCACATCTAGAGCTGACTCCGACAGGACCAAGCTTTATTCCATAGCGCTCGCCGCGATTCTCTGTTGAAGAGGTGTGGGCGATGTTCAGAATACTGGTGATCAATCCAGGTTCGACATCGACGAAGCTCGCCATATTCGAGGATGAAGATTGCAAGATCTCTCAGACGATCTATCATGATTTGAGTGAACTTTCCAAGTACGTGCGCCTGTTCGACCAGTACGAGTTCCGGAAGCAAACGCTTTTGAGGTTCCTCGAAGATTCCGGTTACAGACCGGGTGATTTTTCAGCCGTTGTGGGGCGCGGAGGTCTGATCAGACCTATTCCTTCCGGAACCTACGAAGTGGACGAAACGATGCTGGAAGAGCTCAGACAGGCAAAATACGGTGAACATGCATCCAATCTCGGTGCCGTGCTGGCCTATGAAATTGCGAAGCTGGCCGGTGTGAAAGCTTACATCGTTGATCCTGTGGTGGTAGATGAAATGTGGGACGTTGCGAGATTGTCGGGGCATCCGGAGCTTGAGAGGAAGTCGATCTTCCATGCGCTGAATCAGAAAGCCGTGGCGCGCCTTGCGGCAGCGGAACTCGGAAAGAAATACGAGGAAGTCAATTTGATCGTCGTACACATGGGTGGTGGCATATCCATCGGTGCACACATGAAAGGAAGGGTTGTCGATGTGAACAACGCGCTCGATGGTGACGGGCCCTTCACACCGGAGCGCAGTGGCACGTTGCCTCTGACTCAGCTGATCGATCTGTGCTACAGTGGCAAGTATACGAAAGAATGGATCCTGAAACGCATAAAGGGCAACGGAGGCCTCGTGGCGTACCTTGGAACGAACAGCGCTCTGGAGGTCCAGGAGCGCATCAATAAGGGCGATCGCGAGGCCGAACTGGTCTACAGGGCCATGGCGTATCAGATCGCCAAATGGATAGGCAAGATGGCGGCCGCACTCAGAGGAGAGGTCGATGCGATAGTCCTGACTGGGGGCATCGCGTACGATCAAAGGTACATGGTCAGCTGGCTCAAAGATTACGTTTCTTTCATTGCACCCGTTCTGGTATATCCTGGTGGGAACGAAGAGAGGGCCCTTGCCCTGGGTGCTTTGAGAGTTCTGAGGGGCGAAGAGAAGAGTAAGAACTACAGAGAAGAGGCGGAAAAATGGCAAAAAACAAGGTCTTCTTAGGTCTTTACGGTTCGGGCAAAACCGAGATCGCGATGAATTTTGCCATAAAGAGCAAGTTCGATGGCAAACTCGTTGCCATAGCGGACGTCGATGTCACTGCGAGCTATTTCAGGGTGCGCGAATACAGAAATATGCTTGAGGAAAAGAACATACGGGTCATAGCACCACCAGACCACATCATGAGGGCCGATCTTCCTCTGATCGATGCGGCTGTGGTTGGTTATCTGCAGAATCCGAGCTATCTGGTGGTGCTCGATGTTGGGGGCGATGAAAAAGGCAGCATCGTCATCGGTTCGCTGAAAGAATACCTTTCGGACGCCGATGTTTATTTCGTCATAAACGCTCGAAGACCCTTCTGCGATACGGTGGAAAAGATCTGCCACCACATCGAGAGGATCCAGCGCGCCGCTTCGATCGAGGTCGACTACCTGATAAACAACACGAACCTTGGAAATCAGACCACGGTGGATGTGATCAGAGAAGGTGAAGAGATCGTGAAAGAAGTTTCCAGAGCGACATCGATACCGGTTGCCTTCAACGTCGTTGCCGAGCCGCTGGATTACGAAGGAGAGTTCGAGACGTTCAGGATAAAGAGATACCTGATCGGAAAGGAGGAATTGGTTTGAAGAAAGCCTACATCGAAATAGACGCAGAGAGGTGCAAAGGGTGCGGATTGTGCATCAACGCCTGCCCACAGAAAATCATTCGCTTTTCTGAACGCTTCAACAGCAAGGGTTACCATCCTGCAGAGCAACACGATCCAGAGGGTAAGTGCACCGGTTGTGGTTTCTGCTACATGATGTGCCCGGATGTGTGCATCACGGTCTACAGGTTGGTTCCTGCAAGAGGTGAGGTGCAGTGAAGAAGATAATGATGAAGGGTGTGGAAGCCATAGGTGAAGCCGCCATCATGGCAGGTTGCAGGAACTTCTTTGGCTATCCAATCACTCCACAGAACGAATTGACGGAGTACATGGCGAGGCGTTTACCAGAGGTTGGAGGTTGTTTTCTGCAGGCAGAAAGCGAAGTGGCTGCAGTCAACATGATCTACGGTGCTGCGAGTGTTGGAAAACGCGCGATGACATCGACCTCTTCTCCCGGTTTCAGCCTCATGCAGGAAGGAATCTCATACATAGCGTGTGCACAGCTTCCCGCGGTGTTCGTCAACGTGGTTCGTGGTGGTCCGGGGCTTGGAGACATTCAACCTTCCCAGGGAGACTACTTTCAGGCGACGAAAGGCGGCGGCCATGGAGATTACAGACTGATCGTTCTTGCACCCTCCACCGTTCAGGAAGCGGTGACTCTGACTCAGCTTGCGTTCGAGCTTGCGGATAAATACAGAAACCCTGCGCTCATACTTGCGGACGGACTTTTGGGTCAGATGATGGAGCCTGTCGAACTGGAAGAGAAGCAGGTCAGCTACGACAACAGTGGCTGGGCACTCACCGGTGCGAAGGACAGGCCTCCCAGGAAGGTGACGTCGTTCAACATAGACCCGTACGGACTCGAGCAGATGAACCTGCAGCTTCAGGAGAAGTACAGGAAGATGGAACAGGAAGAGATCAGGTGGGAAGAGTTTCACACCGAGGATGCGGAGATATTGCTGGCCGCTTACGGTACCGTTGGAAGGATTTGCAAGAGTGTCGTGAGGATGGCACGGGAAGAGGGATTGAAAGTTGGTCTTTTCAGACCCATCACGCTCTATCCTTATCCTTATAAACCACTCGAAGAACTCGCGAAACGCGTCTCTTTGATCCTCACAGTTGAAATGAGTTCCGGTCAAATGCTTGAAGACGTGAAGCTCGCGGCTTTGAGGTTGACCCGGATCGAGTTCTACGGTCGCATGGCGGGTGTGGTCCCGACACCCGGAGAGATCTTCGAGCATTTGATGAAGCTCGTTGGGAGGCGTTGAAGATGGAGTACAGAGCCGTTTACAAGATGCCAGAGTCTCTCAGTAAAAAACAATTTTCCTATTGTCCAGGCTGTCATCACGGCATAGTCCACAGACTCATCGCGGAAGTGATAGATGAGCTCGGTATAAGGGAGAAAACGATCATAGTGGCACCCGTGGGTTGTTCGGTGTTCGCCTACGAGTTCTTCGAGCTCGACGGCACGGTGGCACCACATGGGCGTGCCCTCGCCGTGGCGACAGGTATGAAGAGGGCGAGACCGGACCTCGTCGTGTTCACCTACCAGGGCGATGGCGATCTCGCGGCGATAGGCACGGCCGAGACGATCCATGCAGCCAACCGCGGTGAGAGGGTCACGACTGTATTCATCAACAATGCCATATACGGTATGACGGGAGGTCAGATGGCACCGACAACACTGCTCGGCATGAAGACGACGACGTCTCCGTACGGTCGAACCGCCGAACGTGAAGGTTACCCGATACACGTGTGTGAGGTTCTGAAAGAGTTGAGGGGAGTCGCATACCTTGCACGCACGAAGGTGAACACACCCAAGGACGTTCTGGCCACGAAGCGCCACATAAAGAAGGCCTTTCTTGCCCAGTTGAAGGATATCGGTTTTGGTCTGGTCGAGGTACTCTCGACCTGTCCCACGAACTGGGGCATGGACCCGCTGAAGGCAGGAAGATGGATCGACGAGCAGATGGTGAAGGAATATCCGCTCGGAGTTTTTGTGGACAAGGTTGGTGAAGAAAAATGACGCTGAGTTTCGTACTGGCAGGTTTCGGCGGACAGGGTGTGATGCTGATGGGCCAGATCCTGGCCCAGGCGGGGATGATCGAAGGCAAGAACGTGACGTGGTTCCCATCCTATGGTCCGGAAATGCGTGGTGGAACTGCAAACTGCACGGTGGTCATAAGCGATGAGCCTGTCGCTTCTCCGATCGTTGATACACCCGATGTCGTCGTTGCGATGAACATTCCTTCACTCTTGAAGTTCGAACCAAGGCTCAAAAAAGGTGGATTTCTCTTTCTGAATTCTTCTGTGATCGATAGGAAAGCGAGCAGGAACGATATCAAAGTCATCGAAGTGCCTGCGAACGAGATCGCCGAGAAGATTGGAAACCTGAAGGTTGCCAACATGGTCGTGCTCGGCGCGATCGTGGCGGTGACGAAGTGTGTGAAAGTTGAATCTATCGTATCTGCACTGCAGTACAAGCTCGGTGAGAAAGGTTCCTCTCTTTTGAAACTCAACCTTGAAGCCATAGAGGCTGGTATCAGACACGTAGGCGGATGAGATAGACCCACCCATTGGCCGGAGCTTTCGCTCCGGCATTTTTTATGTTCTTCTGAACGCTCGCCGAGTTAAAACGAAAACGCCCCGCTGAGGGGCTTGAGTGTTTTTTCCTTTTTATTCATTTCTCGTTCGATGCTTGGCTGTCCACAGAACGGGATCGCGGCAAGTTCTCGCAGCTTTTTCGTTAGGATTTTCAGGGGAGCGAGATTTTCGTACTGTGTATCATCCACGACCGTCTGAAAGGTACTTTTACTCATCGATTGTGATCTTTTTGTCCTACGTTTCCAAGTTTCGTGATCGCATACCTTATGCCAATGGATGCTCTCCACCATCGAGATGGTGTCTTCTTCACAGGAGCGCTCCCCATAAGTTATATACGGAGGATTCGTCCCACAGAAGGTAACGATGATGTGAAGATCAATCGTTCAGAAACCTGAACCTGTAGAAACCGAGGAAGTTCGGATTGTCCTTCACGGGCCACCAGGTGGGATCGTAGTTCAACAGTTCCTGCAGGCGAACGAGTCTCAACTCGCCAGGGTTGTCACCGATGGGTCCCGTGTGGTAGATGAGCCAGGTTTTGTCCTTCATCAGGCCCAGATCGCCGGCGTAGATCATGAGGTGATAAGGAAATTCAAAATCTTCTGGATGGAAGAACACCAGAACATCGCCAGCTGCGGCTTCGTTTACATCCTTTGTGACGAACCTCATACTGCATTCCACCAGGATTCTTGCCGTGGCGAAATGAGAGAATTCTTCCTTGCTTTTGAAGCTCCCTTTCTGTATTCTGAACAGTTTCTCTCCGACCAGTGGTAAATCTGGATAGTTGTACTTCTGTACGTCCCCGAAAATGGGACCACGGTATTTGATCGTTTTCAGCCACCACTCGTCGTGTTTCCTGAGTGCTTCTCTCGCACAGTAACGCACGAAACCGGCGCAATCTCTCTCTTTCTTGTTCCAGAGCACAGGATCGTCCATGAGTGCGGACACGGCTATCCAGACGAACCAGTTTCTGAACCGTTGGCTGTCCTGTCTGTCCAGCTCGAGACAGTCTGGGTATCCGTCCAGGTCCGTATCGAAAGAGCTCGGACTGGCAAAAACGCTGTAGGTCAATTTCTTTTTGAAGAGCCCTCTACTCTCAAACGTGAGCCGGATCCGTTCACCTGGTCTGACATCTTTCACCAGGATGCCTCCATCGACCTTTTGAACGGTTTTGTCACTCTTGATCTGTGCGAATCTGAGCGTCGCTCTTATGAAGAGATCCTGAACCGAGTCGACCACAAAGTCACCAGACTCTATCTCGACGTGAAAAAGAAGACGTTCAGCGAGGTTCAGAATAAGGAATGCGCCTGTGGCGAGCAAGAAGATCATCAATCTCTTCATGGTCTACCTCTCTCATGAATCTCAAAAGACATTCTCTGTGATGGAAAGGAAGTTTTTCTACCTGTGCACCTGTCAGATAGAGGATCAGACCCTCCTGGACCCAGCCAGGAAGGTCGAAGTTGATCGAGATTACGTGGTGCAAAAGCTCGTGCACGAGGACCTCTTCCAGCACACCCTTTGACTTCAGCACCGTGAAGGGCTGAGTGACGATAACGCCCTTCGAGTACACCGCGCCGATGCTGTAAAGACGGTTCGTGATCCGGTGAAATTCCTCCAGCGCTTCACATTCCACGATCAAAACGTCGAAGCTTGGTTCGACTTTTAAAACTTCGCATATCCTCCTCAGCTCGGCCAGTTTCGAGTTCAAAAGACCTCTCTCGATCAGATCATTCGCCCGCCAGATCCTCACCGTCCAGGCCAACGTGGAGCACGCAAGGATCAGAATGAGCGTAAAGACCTTTTCTGTACATCGAATAAACCCTCGCTGGCAACAGCTGGTATATCCCATCGGCTGTGACCCTCCAGACGTAACTGAACGCGTCGTTCCACCACCGTGTGGCGAAGAACACGATTCGATCCTCGTGGAGTTCGCGTGCCGAGTACCAGAAGCGCCACGGCCTGTACCAGCCATAACTGAATTTGCCAGAAGAATACAGAGTTCTCTCGGTGTACTCGGATAACACCTGTGCACACGATGGGAAGAAGTCTTCGACGATCAGATACTGTCCGTCACATTCACTGACTGTGAGAACGGTCTTAACGATGTCTCCAGCTTGGAGTTTGACCGGTTCATGCTTGAACGTGATTTTGAACGTTCCATCGAGGACCGATTCGCTTCCGGAAAACTTGATATCGCTCGCCACGAGCCTTTCTCCGTCCCATTCCTCGACGAATTGCGCCGTGAAGCAGAGTTCGACGAGATTTCCATCCTTCAACCAGTACGTTTTGTCCTTCGCTTTCAGCAGAATTTCTCTGTCTGTGCAGGTCAGCTCTTCAACATCGTCTGGAACCTTTAGCAACACCGTTTCGTTCATCAAAAGTGCATTTCCCTTGAGTTTCAGCACCTTCGAACCGAGCAACGCTACGTCTCTTACACCCTGTTCCATGGAGATTCTCTTAGAGTTTGTGTCGCACACGAGCACAGCGTCGTTCTTCAGTTTTGCAACGATCCAGCCCGATGCCGCCAGGAGCTTTTCGAACTCGTAGGTGACGTTGAACAGCACCAGACGATCGTCCATCACCGTGAATTTCACACCGTTGTGCTCGAAAGATTTGATTCCATCGTACTCGTGGGCGTACACGCGAAGGGTTCTATCGGACGGCTCCACGCGTTCGATGGCGATCGGTACCAGATCGCTACCGAGTGGAACGAAGGCATCGAGCAACTGTTTGTCCTTTTCCAGGTAGAGCTCGTATCGCTTGTAGAATCGTCTTTCGATCTGTAGACCTTCGCGAACCGCAGCGACTGGACGTTCAAGGTAGACCACGTGAACCTCGACGAGTCCCTGACCTTCGATCGCGAGAGAACCTTTTTCCAGTGAGACTTCACCTTCGGTGTCTAAGAAGAATTCCTTCTGGTTGTTCCTGATCCACACGAGCGGCCTGTCGTAGCTTGGAAGCGCTTCGAGCAATGCCAATACCGAGTAAGAAGTGTCCTTTGTCGAATACCAGAAGTAACCATCCTTCTCGCTCAAAAGATAGTTGATCAGTTTCGACACGAGTGGAGAATCTTTCTGCCACTTCATTAGAGATCTGAGCAGGACGCTGGAAAGCTGGATTTCGCTGATGAAATGATCATCGAAATCAACTCTCACACGCGCGAACCTTTCATTCTCTTCAACGAACCCGAGAGCTCTCCGCAGATATTCAGCAGACAGCATGCTGCCGAAGATGAGATCGATAGCGTTCTTGGGCTGGAAATCCACAGCGTTCACACCGTGCAGAGAGAGCACGTAAGCACCGTAACCGGTCAGGTTGTTCGAAAGATACTCCATCCCTCTGCGAACGACCGAATCTGGCACGTGATAACCTGCTTCGCGCGCGTAATAGAGCCCCTCCATCACGTAAGCACTCATCAGTGGATGACTCTCGTCGGTCTTCCACCAGCCCCAGCCTCCGTCGGAGTGCTGATGGTCGTACAGTCTGAACAGACCCTTCTGAACGATCTCATCGAGGTTTTCTATCTTCAATCCCATCTTCGATGCGACGATCGCTGGCAAGAAACTGCTCATAGTTTGTTCCGTGCACCCGTAAGGATAATGGATCAACCCTTCTATGCTCTTAGCGAGGACCGGCACCACGCTCTTAAGGACCCTCAGTTTCGCCTGAACGTATTCCGCATCCGGCAACGTCACGTTCTTTTTGGCGTCGATGACCTCGAGAGAGTAATATTCTCTCTCGAACGCGAACGGTCTGACCGGCACGTTCAACGCTATGGCATCGGTTTGCTTTGAAACGGCGTAGAAGGTCAGCGTTGAGGGATCCGAAGGTTGGATCGCTTCAACGAAGTACGATTGCGTGAAAGAAGAGTTCGGTTGAACGACGGTTTCACCTGAGACATCCTGCATGGCTCGCAGCGCGTTGGGAAATTCCACCCAGTAGTTCACCTTCAACGCTTCGTCGGTTCGGTTGAAGATCGTGGCACCTACACGCACGACGTCACCTTCTCTGAAGAAAGTGGGCAGGTTCGGTCTCACGTAGAAAGGTTTGGTCACGAGCATGGCGCCAGAACCCTGCGAAAACATCGATTTTGAAAAGCCATAGGCTGTTGCTCTGAACGTCGTTATGCTGTCCGGGACTTTGAAACGCAGTGTTGCTACACCTCGTTCGAGCCGCAAGGAAGGGATCCACAGCGCCGTGTCCGGGAAGTACTCTCTCACGTTTATCTTTTCCGTCACCGCACTCTTCTTGAAGTCTTCGAAAGAAACTTCTTTGCTCAGCAGTTCTGCATAAACCCGATCCGTCAAAGAGTAGAGTCTCCAGGTGTGGGCGAAATCGTACGTCACGGCTGGATAGTCGTTCTCAGGGTAGAGGAACTCTTCCAGACTGGGTGGCTCCTGCCCGATCATGGCGTATATGGCTTCATCCACGAGCATGAGACAAACGCTGGCCGCATCGGCCTCTATCTTCACCGTTGCGAATTCACCAGGCTCGTACTTCGCCTTGTCGAAGCTTATCTTCAAGCTGGAAACGTTCAGAGCACGTTCAACAGGGATTTTCAATTCCTTCTCGACGCGTCTTCCGTTCTCGATCCCGAGGAAGACGATGAACAGATTCTTTTCGAAAACATCTTCAGGCGCTTTCAACAGGATCGAGGCCTGTTCGAAGGCGTCCACGGGTACGATTTGATAGATCCTCTCGGCGAGCACGGCAACCAAGCCGGTGAACCTGTGGGACGAAACGAGCTGGAGTTGAAACGTCTGACCGGGCTGTAGTTTCTTCTGATCGCAGATCAACATCAATTCGCTCGGCTTGTAACCATCACCGAAGGCGTGAATGATCAAACGTTTCTTGGCCTTTCCGAAGGATAATTCAACGTTGTAAGTCTTTGGTTTTTCTGGAACGAAGGTGAATTCTGCCTTTCCGTTCGTGACCTGGATCTCCTGAACAGCACCATCCACCTCCACGGTGAGTGTTCCATCGAGTGGTTCACCGGCCACGTTCGTTACAGAAAGGGCTATCTTCAGTCTCTGCCCCGGACTCGTCCAGATGTACTCTTCTTCCAGCTGGATGTTCACGTCGGCCGGCCATACCCTCACAGACTTTCTTTCCTCCACCTGACGTTGACTCTCGTCGGTCGCGATCACCTCAATGGTGTAGTAGCCGTCGAAACCTTCATCGATCTTAACTTCAACGGTGATCTTTCCGTTCTCGTCGGTCAGTTCGAGCCCCCTGTACGCGAGGAAGGAATCTTCGTAGAACGGTTTTGCGTGCACGTAATAAGCCACCTGTGCATGTGCGACAGGCTGGTCGTTGAAATAATTGACATAGATAGTGAACCGGAGCGTTTGATCTGCAAAAACCGGTCCTTCAGGAGTTTCGATCGAGATCTTGTATTCAGGTTTTCTGTATTCTTCCACCATGAAGCTACTGTAATAGGTCCTGTCTCCATGGACGATTTCGATTTCATAAACACCCACCGCCGCGCTCTCTGGGAGGTTGAATTCGTCAAAAAATCCACCGAGTTCATCCGTGGTCAGATCTTTCGCGTACACTTCGTTATCTTTGGGATCCTTCACGATCAGTTTCACGGAAGATGCTCCGAGTGCATGGTAAAGACTGCCTTTCTTGCTGAACAGCTGGCCCCGAAACTTCACAGTGTCCTTCGGTTTGTACACCGGCCGGTCCGTCAGCAAGAACAATTTTTCGTCTGCGTACTCCTCTTTGAACGGTGAGTATATCTCGCCGAAGATGGAACTTTGATCCTTCCTCACGTAGAAAAAGTCACAGGCGAGTTCACAGCTCGCCATGCCTTTTGCATCTGTTCGAGCTTTACTCACAAGTTTCGAACCTTTGTAGAAAAGTACCTCCGCGCCGTTGACGAAGCCACCATCCTGTTTCATCACGCACACGATGGTTCTTTCCCCGTCGCAGAACTGAACCGCTTCGATGTCGGTCACAACTAAAAAGGTTTCATCGAGAACGACCTCCCTTCCGCGTTCGTCCCGTCGTGTGAGGGTCGCGTAGTACGTTCCCCGGGCGTTCGTTTTCAACGAGAAGGTTTCCCAATCTTTCGCAGGTTTGTAAGTCCTCCTCACGACAACCTTGCCAAGCCACGGGGAAACGTCGATCTGCCCTCCGAGCAACTTTGAAAGCAGGACATCGTCGTTTTTTACCTCCCGTATCGTGAGCGTCACAGCCTGAAGATCTTCACCGTAGACGGTGAACGTGAGCTCTTCTCCCAGCCTCAGCAATCCCGCGCGACTGAAATACCCATAATTAGCCAGGCACAGCAGGGTGAGCACCATCAGAAAGTAGAGAACGGAAATTCTCCTCACGTTTCATCCCACCTTTCCAGCCCTTTGAAATTCATGTCGTAATCGTAGTGAAAAACCAGCAGGGTCATTGAAGTGTACCGAGTTCTGGCCCACTCTTCAACGATAGCTTTGAGCAATTTCGTTTCACCGTACGTTTCCCAGCCACCCTTCCACCGTGCGAAGGCGTTGTCCTCGACGAAGTAGACCCAGCCAAGTCTTTCACACAGAGACCAGCTCGCGACGTGGAATACACCGAGAGTTTCGTATTGGCTCGAAGGCAATCTCAGAAAGTCGCTCGGTTCTACGAACATCTTTTCAATTCTCGAGAGTCTTTCGAGGTTCCTCTCGTTGAGATCTCCGAGCGATCCTCCGGCCTTTATGAACCTGGTTTCTACAAGGTGTTTCGCGACGACACCTTCGCTGGTCTTTTCGAACACGAACGCAGGTTGTCTATCGATCGTGTATATGTGCACGGGTGCTACGATCCTTCCATCGATTTTGAGCTGTCCTATCCAGTGCGGTGAAATCCTTTCCACAGCCACCGTGACCAGCACTACATCGTAAGGTGCAAACTTTTCGAATCCAAAAAATCCATCGGCGTTCACGAAGACCACGTTTCTGAGGGAGAGTGCCGCGGCTGCCTCGAGGCTTTTTTCGAAAAACTTCCGATTGATCTCTACGCCGACCACCAGACCTTCTTCTCCAACCACGTGTGCCATGACGCACGCGTTGTACCCCGTGCCCGAACCGATCTCTAAAACCTTCATACCTGGTTTCAAACCGGCAGCACTCATGAACAGAGCCATGAGGGATGGCTGGCTCGACGTGGTGTAAGTGTCTTTGTCTTTCGCCGTGACGATCACGTTATCACTGTAAACGACATCGGGATCGTATTTGAACTCACTGAAGATCTCTCTCGGTACCTGGAGGAACGCATCGAGGATGTGTCTGTCGAAGTTCCCGGCCAGTGAGATCTGCCTAACCAACCACTCACGCCAATCGCGCATCACGTTCTGCCCTCTTTTAAAAATCCTGTTAAATGTATTTTACCACGGCACACCCATCGACCATGACCAGTGACCCATTTGTGATATAATTCACTTGTGGACCTTCTGAGGTGGAGGAGTCAAATCTGACACCGAGGAAGGGAGGCATCTGCGTACTATTTGCCCCCTTTCTCGGTGAGAGGAAGGGGGCTTTAATTTTGGAAAGGTTCTACATCGTCAACATCGTTGTGGAAGACAGGCAGAACGCGTACCGACAGGTGAACGAGCTTCTTCATGAATTTGCCGATGTGGTACGACTCAGGGTGGGTTATCCCGTGCCGGACGAGAACATGGCAATCATTCTCCTCGTTCTGAAGGCAAACAACGATACTGTGGGTAGTTTGACTGGAAAGCTTGGTCAGGTGAGAGGTGTGAAGGTCAGGACCATGCCGATCAGGTGAGGTGGTGAGTATGACGGTGCTTTTGAAGAAGATCGAAAGTATAGAAGATCGGGAAAGTTTCATACCACATGCAGAAATAGAACAGCTGCTGGAGGAAACGAAGAATCCCGATACGAAACAGGTCCAAGAGATCGTTGAAAAATCGCTCCAGAAAGAGAGACTCACACCGAGGGAAACTGCGACACTCCTGAACGCAGAGAAACCAGAACAGATAGAGATCATATTCCAAGCGGCGAGAAAGCTGAAAGAGGAAATCTACGGAAAAAGGATCGTTCTCTTCGCACCGCTGTACATAGGCAATCACTGCATCAACAACTGTTCTTACTGTGGATTCAGGATCGAGAATTCCCAGGTGATCAGGAAAACGTTGAGCGAAGAGGAGCTCGAAGCCGAACTGTACGCCCTCACCTCTAAGGGCCACAAGAGGCTGATAGTCGTGTTCGGAGAGCATCCCATGTATTCACCCCAGTTCATAGCCAGAACGATCGAGAAGATCTACAGTTTCAAGAATGGAAATGGGGAGATCAGACGAGTCAACGTCAACGCGGCTCCCCAGACGATAGAGGGCTACAGGATCATCAAAGAAGTGGGCATAGGGACTTTTCAGATCTTTCAGGAGACTTACCATTTGCTCACCTACAAAAAGTACCATCCGAAGGGCCCCAAAGCCTCCTACATGTACCGGCTGTTCGGTCTCGACAGGGCGATGCTCGCCGGCATAGACGATGTGGGAATAGGTGCGCTGTTCGGCCTGTACGATTGGAAGTTCGAAGTGATGGGTCTGATGTACCACACGAAGCATTTAGAAGAAAGGTTCGGAGTGGGTCCACACACGATATCTTTCCCGAGGATAGAACCAGCGGTGAACACACCTCTCGCTCACAGACCGCCTAACCCGGTGAGCGACGAACAGTTCAAGCGACTCATAGCGATCATAAGGTTGTCCGTTCCGTACACGGGCATGATCCTGACGGCGCGGGAAAGTCCGGACATAAGACGTGAAGGTTTGAAGCTTGGAGTGTCTCAGATAGACGCTGGTTCGAGCATAGGTGTTGGATCTTATTCGAGTCAGGATCCAGAAATCGTGAAGAAGAGCCAGTTCATCTTGGGCGACACGAGGTCACTCGACGAAGTGATGCGGGAACTCGCCGAGAACGGTTACATTCCATCCTTCTGCACGGCGTGTTACAGGGCCGGCAGAACGGGCCAGCACTTCATGGAGTTCGCCATACCGGGATTCGTGAAAGAATTCTGCACCCCGAACGCGTTGCTTACGTTCAAAGAGTACTTACTCGACTACGCCTCCGAAGAGACCAGGAAGGTTGGAGAAAGGCTCATCCAGAGTGAGCTTGAAAGAATGCCACAGGAACGGAGAAAAGTTGTGGAGAAACTCCTTCAGAGATTAGAGGCGGGAGAACGTGATGTCAGACTGTGAAGAATTGCTGAAACAGATCGCGGAGATGTTCAACTGCAAGGTGTGGGTGTGTGAGAAAGTCGGCAGAAGGATCAGTCACATTCCAAATCTCAGGGCCGGCAGGGAGAGGTTTCTTCCTCCAGCGGTGGCATTCGAGGATGAAAACTACGTGGTCTTCGTGGAAGCAGACGGATTGAACGAGGAACTCAGAAAGTTCTGTGAGAGGGTGGTCGAGTGTGTACGGTGTGCTCGAAAAGATCGTTCGACATCCAGAACGAGTGACGCTTGAGGAAGTCGCCTGGGTGATGTCGAACGACGAACTGAACGAAGAGCTCTTCGCACTGGCCGATGAGATCAGGCAGAAATACCTTGGAAAGCAGGTCTACCTGCGTGGCATCATAGAGTTCTCTAACTACTGCAGGAACGACTGTCTGTACTGCGGTATCAGGGCGTCGAACAAGAACGTCAAACGGTACCGGATGAGTGTGGACGAGATCGTCGAACGTGCGAAGCTGATCGCCGAGATGGGAATAAAGACAGTGGTGCTCCAATCCGGAGAAGACCCATATTACACCACCGAGATGGTTGGAGAAATGATTCTGCGGATCAAGCGACTCAACGTGGCGATAACTCTCTCCATAGGTGAAAGAGATTTCGAGGAATATGAATACTGGAAAAACCTTGGGGCAGACAGATATTTGATGCGTCACGAAACAGCCGATGAGGAACTCTACAAAAAGTTGCACCCGAACGATTCCTTTCAGATCCGAAAGTCCCATCTCATCAAGCTGAAACAGCTCGGTTACGAAACAGGAGCAGGTTCCATGGTCGGCTTACCTGGTCAGAACGACGTGGCGCTGGCCAAAGACGTGCTCTTTGTCTACGAACTCGATGCGGATATGGTCGGCATCGGTCCTTTCATACCGCACCCGGATACCCCGTTGCGTGACAGCAAGGTGGGCGATTTGACGAAGGTTCTGAAGCTGATCGCGCTCACCAGATTGTTCTTGCCGGACGCGAACATTCCAGCGACGACGGCACTCGGGACGATACATCCGTTCGGCCGACAGCTCGCTTTGAAATGTGGAGCGAACGTCATCATGCCGAATTTTACCCCTTCTCCGTACAGATCCCACTACACGTTGTATCCAAACAAGATCTGCATTTTCGAAAAGGATACAGCCTGTGGAGAATGCACGAAAAACATCGTCAGGTCCGTCGGTTACGAAGTGAGTGAAGATTTTGGTTACAGGAGGAAAGACCATGAACGTTCCCCATGCAGGGTTTAGGAAGTACATCGCGATCGTTGGAAGGAGGAACGTTGGAAAATCTTCTTTGATCAACGCGATCGCTAATCAGGACGTGGCCATCGTGAGCGACGTTCCTGGCACCACCACAGATCCGGTTTACAAAACGCTCGAGATACATCCCTTAGGACCCGTGACGCTCATCGATACGCCTGGGCTGGACGACGAGGGATTTCTGGGAGAAAAGAGGGTCGAACGCGCCAAGAGGTCGCTTTACCGGGCTGACGCAGCGATCCTGGTTGTGGACGACGTGCCGAGTGAACACGAACGCTTCGCGGTCGAGATGTTCAGACAGCTCGAAATACCTTTCCTCATCGCCGTGAACAAAGTGGACCTGGGCAAACGTGTCAAGGATGCGTACATCGACTTCAAGGTACCCATCGTTGAAGTTTCTGCAAAAACGCGGCAGAACATCGACTCACTCCTTCACGCCCTTGCGAGCGTTGTGCCGGATGAAGAATCCAGGCCGATGCTGGCCCATCTCATCGGTCAGTATCGAACGGTCGTCCTCGTGGTACCGATAGACACCGCCGCGCCGAAAGGAAGGCTCATCATGCCCCAGGTTGAAGCGATAAGGGAGACGATCGATCATGCCGCAACGGCCGTCGTTACGAGGGACACCGAGCTTGCCCGGGCTCTGGAAAAACTGGACTTCAAGGTTGATCTGGTCGTGACCGATTCTCAAGCGATCATGAGAGTCGAGAAGATCGTTCCCAGGGATATTCCTCTAACGACCTTCTCGATCCTCGAAAGCGTCAGCAAGGGTGATGTGGATCAGTTTTTGAGCGGCATCGGGGCACTCAAGAATCTGAAAGACAACGACACCGTTGCGATCGTCGAAGCGTGCTCACACGTTCCAACGTGCGACGATATAGGAAGGGTGAAGATCCCGCGCTGGATTTCTGAGAAACTGAAAGTTCAGCTGAACTACAGATTCTTTGCCGGAAAAGAATTCCCCGAACTCGAGCAACTGTCGAGCTGTAAACTCATGATCCACTGCGGTGGATGTGTCCTGAACAGAGCCGCGTTCATGAGGCGGATGAGAATGGCCAGCAGGTTGAACATCCCCGTCGTGAACTACGGCATGCTCATATCTTACCTGCACGGGGTGCTGGACAGGGTTCTGGAACCGATCCTCAGGAAGCGAGGATAGTCTCGATCTGCTTCATCACATCGTCTGTGAGCTTTTCTTTCACCTCGATGGCCTTTATGTTCTCATCGAACTGCTCGAGTTTTGAGACTCCGAGTATGACGCTCGAAACGTTTTTGTTCTTCAAGATCCAGGCGATCGAAAGCTGTGCGAGCGTGCAACCGAGCTCTTTAGCGAGGTCTCTGAGTTTCAACAGCTTGGAAAAGGTTTTCTCGCTCAACAGTCCCGTTTCTTCGAATCTCTTCCTCAAGAATTCGTATTTTGCCAACCGTGAATCGCTCGGAATACCCTCGAGGTACTTACCGCTGAGCAGACCAGAAGCGAGGGGACTGAACGTTGTGACTCCCATACCGTATTTTTCGTAGAGGGGTGCGTACTCACGTTCGACCCTTCCTCTGACCAGGAGGTTGTACTGGGGTTGTTCAACGATCGGAGGAATGCAGTTCAACCTTCTTGCAGTTTCGTGCGCCAACTCTATCTGTTCCGCGCTCCATTCGGACGTTCCCCAATAAAGTGCGAGTCCACTCCTCAATATCTGATCCATGGTCCAGACGATCTCCTCCATGGGTACTTCGGGGTCTGGCCTGTGGCAGTAGAGTATATCGACGTAGTCCATCTGCAACCTTTTCAGTGAAGCCCACGTACCTTCCAGAAGGTGCTTCCTGGAAAGTCCTCTGTCGTTCGGCCCATTGCCACCCCAGAAGATCTTCGTCGAGACAACCAGATCCGATCTCCGAAAAGATTTGAAGATCTCACCGAGCATCGATTCTGCTATTCCGGACGCGTAAGCCTCCGCCGTGTCAAAAAAGTTGATACCCGCATCGAAGGCTCTCTTAACAAGGGTTTTTGCAGACTCGAAATCGAGCTGGTTTCCGAACGTGATCCAGCTCCCCAAGGAGAGCTCACTGACCTTCAATCCCCATTTTCCAACTTTTCTGTACTCCATAGTGCAACCTCCTCATGCTGGTATTTCGATCGAAAGGATTATACAATTTTCAGTGTAGAATCAAAAGACGTTGGAGGGTTGGATCTTGTTCGACCTGGTCTACTGGCTGGTGGTTCTATCGACCGTCGTGACTCTCGCGTTCGCGTGGGGTGTTTTCCTCAATCAAATCTTGCGCGGTCGGACGGAGCGTGACGAAGAATACGAAAAGTTAGAGGAGAGAATTTTGGAACTGATGGGTCAGTTCCGTCACATGTCTGCGCTCAGACTCAGAATGCTCGATAAAAAAATAGAGGAAATGAAAGCGCTGATCAAACAGGCGAACTCTCTGTACAGCCAGCTGTGCGTTCGTGAAGCTGAGCTGATGGGTTCTTTCAGTAAGGTGGAGACCGAACGATTTGAAAGCGATGTGAAGGAACGAGACGCACAAAAAGTGATGGAAGAAGATGCCATTGAGACCGAAAACTCGAAGAACGAACTCCAGGACTCAGATCTTTCCATCGAGCGTAAGATACTGCTCATGTACCAGGAGGGTAAGGACGAACAGCAGATTGCCAAGGAACTCAACATGGGGGTTGGAGAGGTCAGCCTTGTTCTCTCGCTGTTCCGTTTCCGGAGTGATTCACACCCATGACTTTCAGGAAAGCTTCGACCACCTTAGGATCGAGCACGTTCCCGCTCATCTGTTTTATCATTTCGATGGCCTGTTCCTTAGTGTAAGCCTTTCGGTAAGGCCTATCGCTCGTCAAAGCCTCGTAAATGTCCGCCACGGCGATGATTCTCGATGGCAACGGGATCTGCTCTCCTGAGAGTCCGTCCGGATAGCCAAGGCCGTTCCAGTGTTCGTGATGGTGTCTCACCCATCTGGCTTCTTCTCGCAACCCTTTGACACTCTTGAGCAGTTCTTCGGACTTGACTGGATGGGTCTTGATTATTTCGAACTCGGCGTCTGAGAGCTTTTCGGGTTTTCCAAGGATGTAGTCAGGTATGCCTATCTTTCCAACGTCGTGCAGCATGCAGGCCATCTTTATTCTTTCGCACAGCCTTTCGCTGAGACCCAGAGCTTTAGCGACGCTGTAGGCGAGCTCTGCCGCACGTTCGCTGTGACCATGGGTGTAGAAATCGCGCAGCTCCAAACTCTTCACCATCAGTTTGAGTTTGTCCAGCTTGGACTGTTCGTACTCGTTCCTGAACATGTTTCCAACCTGTATCGCCGTGAGTATTGCGAAGACGAGCGGCACGGCCGAGATTCCCACCAGCTCGTACAGCAGGTAGGAAACACTCACAAGCGGAAGCATGAACGAAGCGCTCACGAGTGGACTGCGTGTGGCAAGCTTTAAACTGGCGAGCATTCCAACGTTTCCACCGAAGTAAATGGCGAAAGCCGACAGCATCGCGTTCGAGAACATGTAAACGATACCTACCAGCAGTACGAGCCACATGTTCGTTACAAGGTTCTCCGTTCTCAGGGTTCTGTAGGTTATCAATGCGAGGAAGGTGCTGAGGCCTATCTGGGATACGTTGAAAACGTAGCTGGTCGGCCGCTTGCTCTTCACGAGGAACAGACCGGTGAAGATCAGGGACAAAGATCCAACCAGGATGGCGGCAGCATTCTGAAGAACGATCGATGCTAGAACGTTTATCAGCATTCCGCCTGTGATCCTCACTTGTGGTTTCACAGCATTGTTTACCCAAAAGCCGATTGCTTCTGAGGCTATCCCGAAGGCGAGAAACAGAAGGAAGGTCCAGTTCAACTGTGTGGGCCGGTTTTCAAGAAGGCTTATGAATGCAAAAACGTACAGCACGAACAACAACAGAGAATAGTACAAGAAAGCCTTTCTCACATCATCAACTCCGCTCGCACCTGCCGGGGGTGCCCGCGCGATTTCAACGTCTCACCAAACTTCAATATTACCAATCGCAGAAATCAACATTGCCAAGAAACTTCCGGCAATGAGCAGTATCTTCCACAGTTTTTTCATGGCTATCCCCCCTTACCCGGTTTTTTTCGATCGTCTCCGCTTTCTCTCCGCTGAGGGGACAGCCCCGGCAGGAATTTTTTATTCCAGAGCTTTTGTGATTCTTTCGACGATCTCCTTGACACCCCTCCGGTTCAACGCGGAATAAGCTATCACTTCGCTACTGAACTGTTCTGAAAAGTATCTTACCACTTTTTGTAGCTGAGCTTCACTGAGCTTATCCGTCTTACTCAACACGATCAACAGGTTCAACCCGTAATACGCACAGTACTCTACGAACATTCTATCACTTTCCTGGACGTCGAGTCTACTGTCAACCAGTAAAACGCTGAGCTTGATCTCTTCCCTTCTCAGTGAAAAATAACTTTCAATGAGTTTCTTCCAGAGTTGTCTTTCCAACTTGGAGACGGCAGCGTAACCGTATCCAGGTAGATCCACAAAGTAGTAACGCTCGTTGACGAGGTAAAAGTTGATCGTCCTTGTTTTACCCGGTGTCTTACTCACCCGAGCAATTTTCTGGTTGAAGAGGACGTTGAGAAGCGTTGATTTCCCAACGTTCGACCTTCCGGCGAAGCAAACCTCGCCGGCCAGCGGTTGTGGAAACTGTTCAACACTGCGTGCACCCACGACGAAACGAACGCTTTTCACAAACACGACTCTCTCACTGCCTGTTCGATGTTGTCTATGAGTATGATTTCTAAGTCTCGGAGCACTTCCTTTGGTAACTTCATCAAGTCTTTCTCGTTCGCCTTCGGTAGCAGAACTCGTTTGATGTTGTACCTGTGCGCCGCGAGAACTTTCTCCTTCACACCTCCGACTGGCAGAATCTTACCTCGCAACGTGATCTCACCGGTCATCGCGGTGTCGTTCCTCACTTTCCTTTTCAGCGCACTTGAAATGATCGCAACGCTCATCGTTACACCAGCCGATGGGCCATCCTTCGGCACGGACCCTTCTGGAACGTTTATGTGAATGTCGTTGCTCTCAAAAAGAGTTTTCGCATCTGACCCGCAGAAGGATCTTGCGACGCTCAACGCGATTCTGGCAGATTCTCTCATGGTTTCTCCAAGCCGTCCAGTGAGGATGAGCTCTCCTCTGCCCGGGATCAGGGCACATTCGACGAGCACCATCGTTCCACCGTACTCTGTCCAGGCGAGTCCCTGAACGGCTCCGATCTCTGCCTGCGATAGAGACGGAAGATCCAAGTTTCTCTCCGGGCCGAGTATTTCAGCCAGCTTACGCACGTTCACCATGAAGTTCTTCTGGCCCTGCTCGAGGTTCAGAACGGCTGTCCTGACGATTTTTTCCAGATCTCTTGTGAGTTGTCTCACACCCGCCTCCCTCGTGTAGGAACGTATGATCTTCATGATTGCGGCGTCGCTGATTTTGAAAGTTCCTCGCTCAAGGTTGTGCTCGGTTAGGATCTTTGGAAGTACGTAGTTCTTGGCAATCATGAACTTCTCCTGCTCGGTGTAACTTTCGATCTCTATGATCTCCATTCTATCCAAAAGTGCTGGTGGGATCGTGTGTGTCACGTTCGCCGTAGTGATGAAAAGCACCTGTGAGAGATCAAAAGGCAGTTCGATGTAGTGATCGAGGAATTCTTTGTTCTGCTCTGGATCCAACACTTCGAGCAACGCGGCGGCAGGATCACCCTGAAAACTCACCGCGAGTTTGTCGATCTCGTCGAGTAACATGACGGGATTTTTGCACTGCGCGGTTCTGATCATCTGAACGATGCGACCCGGCATCGCGCCAACGTACGTGCGTCTGTGACCTTTGATTTCCGCCTCATCTCTCAGACCACCGAGAGACATCCTCACAAACCTTCTGTCCAGCGCCTGCGCGACGGCGCGTGCGAGCGAGGTCTTACCCACCCCCGGTGGCCCAACGAGACACAGTATCGGTGATCTCACGCTCTTGCTCCTCTTTCTCACTGCGAGGAATTCAAGGATCCTCTGTTTCGCTTCCTCCAGACCGTAGTGACTCTGCTCGAGAATTCTCTGAGCCTGGCTGAGATCTGTGTTCTCGGGCAGGACAGTCTGCCATGGCAGATTCAAGATCCAGTCCAGATAGGATCTCACCACGGTCGCCTCCGCGGAGTACGGTGACATTTGTTCCAACCTCTCGATCTCCTGCAGGGCCTTCTGCTGTACGTAATCGGGAAGGTTCAGTGTGGAGAGTTTCTGTCTGAGCTGGGCCGTTTCGCTGTTTTTCTGTCCAAGTTCTTCACTTATTGCCTTCAGTTTCTCTCTGAGAAAGAATTCTTTCTGCGTCTCCTCGATTCTCTTTCTCACCTTGCTGTCAAGCTCTCGCTCTATTTCGAGTAATTCATTTTCCCGTATCAGGATCTCTAAGATCTGTTCCAGTCTTCTGGTGGGGTGTGTTTCATCCAAGAGACGCTGTTTCTCGTCGTTAGGGATCACCAGCAAAGAAGCGATCAGGTCTGAAAACTTGTCTGCATCGTTGACGCGAAGAACGCCTTCAATCATTTCTGGAGAGTATCTCTGCGTGTAGTGCGCGTACTTCAGAAAATTCTCACGAACGCTCCTGATGAACGCTTCGACCTTTTTACTTTTTCTGTATCTCGCTTTCGTGATCTCGATCTCTGCTATCGTTGGCTGTTCCTGGCTGACAGTTCTGATCCTTGCACGCGCCTTTCCTTCGAGCAGGACCCTGAAGCTTCCATCTGGAAGATGCACGGCTTGCAACACGATGCAAACTGTTCCTGTGTTTGAGGATTCAGACGAAACGTCTTTCTGGTAGATCGCGAGAATGTATCTGTTGTAAGATTCGATGGACAATTCCAAAACCCCCAACATTTCTTCCGTGCTCACATGGACCGGAACTACGGTCTGCGGAAAGACCACGGGCCCTCCAACAAGCCTGAGAACGGGGAGCGTGGAAGGTATGGACTTTTCCCCGGTTGTTTCCTGCGCGAGTTTTTCAAGTTTTTCGAATTTGCCCAACTTCCAACCACCTCTTCGAAAGCTCATTCAAGAATCGTTCATCTTGCGACTCTACCGAAACGGTTCTTCCATTCTCGCAGAAACCGAGTGAAATCTTTATCTCTTCACCGCTCCAGAAGGATTCGATCCTGTCTGCCCACTCTATGAAGGTGATTCCATCCCTGCGCTCGAGAATTTCCTCGATCTCCATGAGCAACTCTGTGTCTCTTCCTACCCTGTACAGGTCGACATGGTAAACTTTGAGCTTGCCCTCATAGAGGTTCATCAGGGAGAAAGTGGGGCTCCGTATCTGAGATGAATCCAACCCGAAGGTAGGTGCACAGTGCTTGACAAAACTCGTTTTACCGCTGCCGAGTTCTCCGACGAGCAGGACTACGGTCCCAGGTGTGATGAGGCTGGAAAAGACCTGTGCGAATCTGGCGAACGACACCTGGTCCAGGCAGCCAAAATCTTTTCTCATCGCTCGCTTCCTTTTACCTTATTTATTATTTCCAGCACCTCTGAATGTAGCTTTCCATTGCTGAAAAGGTACGCTCCACTCGAAAGGCTCGCCTGCTTGCCGTCCAGGTCGGTGACGCATCCACCGGCTTCGGGAACTATGAGTAAGACCGGTGCAACGTCCCAGGGGTTGGCACGCCTGGCGACAAAGAAGTCGAACCGTCCACAGGCCACGTAGGAAGCGGCAAGGACAGCGCTTCCCATCATGCGCATTCTGCGCACGCGTTTTTCTATGGCGTTCACGAAATGGCCCGTGAATCCCACATAGAAACCGACGTTCCCTATCGATTCCCGAAGCGTCGCATTAGTCGATACACTGATCTTTTCACCGTTCCTGTACGCACCTTCGCCTTTCACAGCATAGAAAGTTTCGTTCAACACAGGATCGTGGACGACACCGATCAGAACGTCGCCAAATTCTGAGTACGCTATTCCAACGGCAAAAGACGGCAAACCGTGCACGAAGTTCATCGTACCGTCTATCGGATCGACGATCCAAAGCTTTTGGCCCGTTTCGAAGCGATCTTCCTCGGCGAGTATCGCTTCGTGCGGGAAGTATCTTTCGATCTCGCTCACGATCATCTGTTGCGCTTGCTTATCGCAATCGCTCACTATGTCCTGAAAAGAGCTCTTCTCTCTCACGTTCAGCGCGTTACCCCAGTGCTGTAGAAGGTAAAAACCAACGCGACGTGCGAGTTTTATTGCGAAATCGAGCCTGTCCAAGTACATCGCCTCCCACGAAAGAATAAGGGGTCCTGACGGACCCCATTGTGGTGGGTGCGGCAGGGATTGAACCTACGACCTCTTCCTCGTCAAGGAAGCGCTCTCCCACTGAGCTACGCACCCACACACTTTAAATATACCACAGCACGCGGAAAGATTCAAGAGGCAGCTGGGTCCTGTGGGAAGAATCTTTCGACTGAGTCACAGTGTGCTCTTAAAAAGTGCCATGCGGAATCGCCGCAGCGTGAAATAGAAGGATTTCGTGAGAAAATTGAGGATAAACGGGGAAGAAATGACCGTATGTTGGTTGAAAGCGTGAGAAATCAAGAATAGCACTGTTTGAATGGATAAAACACTTCTGGTAAGATAATTGCAGCTTACGTGTTTCACAAAGAACTTAAACTGACAAGGAGAAAAAAAGAAGTATGCAGTACAAATTCGCAATAGATGAAGACAAGCTCAAAGAATTCTACTATGAACCCTATGAATTCAACGGGCACCGCTTGTACAGAAGGGTTTTAATCCTCAAGAAAAGTGGCTTGCTTGGTGAAATTGCCAGCTACAAATTGATCGATTTCATTGTGCCGGATCTGGGTGCGAACGAGCTGTTGCCTTTCATCAAACCCATTTCAGACGTTATGATTCAAAGGTTCCTACTGCTTGGTCGTGGAAAGATGATCAAGAAGTCCTTCTGGTTTGGACTGAGAGGATGGGCTTACATCGGTTTTCTGGAAGGTGAGGAAAAATTGTTCAACGACATGAGGAGAGAATTCAAGGAAGCTCTGAAGATGGAGGAGCACCAGTAATACAGAGAGGAGGTATCGTGATGGTTTTGGTGCTGTTTCTCGTAGCGGCACTGTTGTTCGGAGTAGCGTACAAACTCTACGGCGGTTGGCAGGAAAAGTTGTACGGTCTGGACGACAAAAACAAGACCCCGGCTCAGGAACTGTACGACGGAATTGACTACGTGCCAACTCACCCTGTTGTACTCTTGGGACACCATTTCTCCAGCATCGCGGGTGCCGGTCCCATAGTCGGGCCAATCACGGCCGGTTCAATGTTTGGCTGGCTGCCTGCCTATCTGTGGATCCTGATCGGCTCTATCTTCATTGGTGGCGTGCACGACATGGGTGCCATAGTGGGATCGATACGCCACAAAGGTCTCAGCGTGGGAGAGCTCATAAATCGCTACATAGGTAAGCGTGGGAAAATGTTGTTCAACGCGTTCGCCTGGTTCGCTCTGGTACTCGTTGTATCGGCCTTCTTACAGCTCGCCGCCACTTCATTTGCGGGAGATCCGGCGGTCGCTTTTACCGCAGTTCTTTACATGGTGGTTGCCATCGTGTTCGGTATTCTGGTCTACAGGTTGAACGTACCGCTGCTGTGGGCCACCATCATTGTGCTCCCACTGGTTGTGGGTGGAATTTTCTGGGGAAACTATTCGGAATGGGTACAATCTGCTTTTAGACTGAGCCTCAACACGTGGCAGTGGATATTGATCGTTTACATATTTGTGGCTTCCGTGCTTCCTGTCTGGCTCCTGCTCCAACCGAGAGATTATATCTCTTCCTGGTTCCTGTACTTCGCAGTGATCATCGCCACGATAGGTATTCTGTTTGGTGGAGGCAGGTACCCTGTAAATCTAGAAAGTTTCAAAGGTTGGTATGCAGGCGGGGATAACTACCTGTGGCCTATCCTGTTCATCACCATCGCGTGTGGCGCGATCAGTGGATTCCACTCGCTGGTTGGTAGCGGGACAACGGCAAAGCAGTTGAGGTACGAGAAAGATGCCAAGCTCATTGGTTACGGCGGTATGTTGCTGGAAGGGTTGGTCGCAGTCATAGCCCTGATCACCGTGATGATGGCCGGCAAAATCCTGTCTCCTGCGCCGGGTTTGCCAGCGAATCCACAGTACACGTTCGGAGTCGGTTTCGCCAAGTTCTGGAGTTTGTTTGGACTTCCGGAGAAGGTTGGCATATCCTTCGGTATGTTCGCCATCAACACGTTCATACTCACCTCGCTGGACACCGCTACACGTCTTGGACGGTATCAGCTTCAGGAGCTGACCTCAGGTAAACTGGACAAGTACAGCTCAACGCTCATCACAGTCTTAGCCGCACTATTACTGGTCTTCATGAAGAGCGGTCAAACGCCGGTTTGGAGACTCATCTGGCCGGTGTTCGGCTCGGCCAACCAGCTAACGGCAGGCCTGGCGCTGCTTGGAATAACGGCTTACGTGATCAAGGCCTTGAAAAAGCCCGCGTGGTTCACCGGCTTACCCATGGTGTTCATGATCGTGACGACCTTGTTCGCACTGGTGCTTCTGGTCAAGGCCAACTTGAAAGGCGCCACGCTTCCCTTGGGAATCATCTCTATAATACTCATAGTCCTGGCGGTCTGGTTGGTGATAGAGGGCTATCTGGCACTGGCGAGGAGAGGAACAAGAGAAGAGGTTCAATCGAAGGCACAGACGGAAACACAGTCTCGAAGTTAAGACGGCGTTCTGGCCGGCGATACGATCGAAACCTTCGGCGTGCCGGGGCCTGGTTTGGGTTTGAACCCAGACCAGGCCTTAACATTTCTCCCAGAAACCTCGGTCGGAGGGAAGGCTCGCTTAAAATTTCGATGGATCGTTCCATAAATACAACTGTCTGGAATGTGCCGGAAACCGACCGTGTCAAGCAAACGATGGTATAATCTTCTGGGAAACAAAGTGGCAGGGATTTTCAAAGGAGGTGTTTGTATGAAATCCATACGATCGAGGATCTTGTTCTGGTTTTTGACAACGACACTGGTATTCCTTGCAATTTTAGGTTTGTTTGTTTATTTTCAAACAAGGAACACCGTCCTTCCCCTCACGCAGGAACTGGCACTGCAGATCGTGGACGGAAACGCTCGAATGGTTTCTGAGTGGTTGAGTGGCCGTTCGTTCGAACTCAAATCTATCGCCATGGGTCTGGAGAGCATGGCGGCGATAAAGATACTGCAGATGAAAGACGTGGTTTCCGGAACGCTCTATTCGATAGCTCTGCAGTTGTCGGCTAAGTTGAAGGAAAGGAAGGAAGTGTTCGACACGTACTTCGTGGCGGACTATCGCGAAGGTTTGCTCTACGAGACTGACGGTGCGAGCGTTGTTGAATCGAGCGCCAAAGAAAGGGAATTCTACAGAAAGATCATAGTGGAGAAGCAAGACTCATTCATGGGTGAGTTGCACGTGTCAGCGCTGACGAAACGTCCCGTTTTCATCATCGCCCACAAAGTCGTTGATTCGCTGGGTGACGTCGTGGGCGTGTTCGGTGCAACGATCCCTCTGGAAAGTTTGTGCAAAATGACGTCGCAGATTGCGATGGGCAAAGCAGGTTACGGCTGGATCATCGATGGCAGTGGTCTGGTTCTGGCGCATCCTGAAAAGTCCTTCGTTGGACAGTTCAACGTTCTGAAAAGTTCGCAGGCAGGTTACAAGGGTTTGGAGGAACTCGGGACGAAGATGGTCAAGGGTGAGCAGGGTTTTGGAACCATCTCCGCGCCGGACGGTAGGAAATTGTTCCTCGCCTTCACGCCGATTCCAGGAACACCGAACTGGACTCTGGGACTTGCGATAGAAGAACAGGCATTGTTCTCGAGAGCGAACAGGATGATACTCATGGTGCTCGTGGTTCTGATGATCATCGTTGGCATGATCGTATTCGTCTCCTTCATCGTCGGACAGAGCATAGCCAGGCCCATAAAATCCCTGGCGGCATCCGTTCAGAAGTTTGGTTCCGGTGATTTGACGGTCGAATTTTCTGTCAAAGCCAGGGATGAAACTTCGCAGATAGCTTCCGCTCTCAGGAACATGGCTCAATCTTTGAGAAGTTCTCTTGGTCTGACTAAGGACTCCGCAGCTGAACTCGACAGGTTCTCAGGGCAACTTGAAACGGTTGCAAGAGAGAGCGAAGAGGTTGCGATGAAGCTGAATGAGGAGGCAGAGGAACTGAACAAGAACGTTCAAAATGTTTCGGCTTCCATGCAGCAGGTTGGCTCGGGAGTGGAAGAGGTCGCGGCGAGTGCACAGAACGTTTCCAGATCTGCACAGCAGTTGAGCGAGAGATCACAGAAAGTTTCTAAGGCTGCCAAAGAGGGCGAACAGGCCGTTGAAAGGATAATCGAGATCGTGAACTCCGCCAGACAGATATCGGGCTCCACTGTTCAGACTGTGAGTAAGCTTGCGGAGGATGCGAAGAACGTTGCGACGGTTGTCGAGACTATAAACGCCATCGCCGAACAGACGAACCTGCTCGCACTGAACGCGGCCATCGAAGCTGCCAGGGCTGGTGAAGCGGGTCGAGGCTTTGCAGTGGTTGCCGACGAGATAAGAAAGCTCGCAGAACAGAGCAAGAAGGCGACAGGCGACATAGCCAGCATTTTGAAAAAGATTCAACAGGGTGCGAAAGAAGCAGACGAGAAGACGAACGAGACGGCCAGAGCTGTTGAAGAAGCTGCGGTGCGGGCATCTGAAGTGGGTGGAAGGTTGAAGGATATACTGGCTGAGGTCGAATCGATGACCACTATGGTCGAATCGACCGCTGCCAGTGCACAGGAACAGAGTGCGGCAGCGCAAGAGATGGCCAGCGCCGTTGACAGCACAACGAAGGCCATGGCAAACATAGCCGCAAGGATTGAAAGGATGGTAGAAGGCATCAGAAAACAGGCACAGCTGGTTGTGGAGACACGACAGATTGGAGATGAACTGAGGCAAATTTCGAGCAAACTTTTGGAATCGCTCGGAAAATTCAAGTTGTGAAGATCTGGTTTGTCCCATTCGGCGCCGCAGCTGCGGCGCTTTTCATCTTTCTGAGCGCGATGTATAATCCGATTGTGAGAAAATCTGGCGGGCGAGGATCAGTACAATGAAACAGATCTTCATCAGCGATCTGCACATAGGTGATGGATCGGCGAAAGACGACTTTCAGTTCGATGATGAGCTGATCGAGCTTTTGGAGCACTTCGAAGCCCAGCCGGACACCGAGCTGGTTATAGTGGGTGACGGTCTGGAATTGCTCGAAAACCGGGCTGTGAAAGACTTCGGCCTGGTCTCTTTCGAGACACTGGTTTCTTCACTGGATGGAAAAGTGATCTCGAACATAGAAAAGAAACATCCGCGGCTCTTTGAGAGTTTCAGAAAATTCTCGAAGCACCACAGGATCACGTATATCGTTGGTAACCATGATTATTATCTCCTCGCGAACCAGAGGCTGAGAGAAGAGCTGGTGGATAGATTGAACTGCGAAGTGGTACCTTATTACTACAACGAAGAGATAGGACTCCTCGCCCTTCACGGTAACCAGTTCGATCTCATCAACAAATTTTCCAGAAGTCGCGATGGGACGCTTGTCCCTCCCTTGGGAGACTATCTGGCCAGATACATGATGTTTCACTTCGACGAGTACCTCGAATCGCTGGTTCCTGAAGAGATACTGTCCGATTACGATAACGTGAGGCCCAGCTTGGACGTGTTCCACTGGTTCGAACGGGTGCTGGAAGTTTACGATCTCGGGGTGGACATTCTGGAGCTCTGGATAAGCACGTTTTTGAAAATGATGCAAACCGTTGAGGCCCGCATGTGGATGAAGGAGAACTTTCCCTACTTGAGATGTCTTTCCAAAATTTTCCTGAACAAGTGGGGCGGTATAACGCTCGGCTCTTTGCTCATCAGGGCTACGATGAAGATCAGGGGTGCGCGCCGCAGCGACTATCTTTTCAAGAGGGCAAAGAAACTTCTGAAGGAAGGGAAGATCGAAGCGCAGGAGATGATCGGTTACGCCGATGGTGATATCCATCTGCCAAAACTGAACGTCGTGGTTTTCGGCCACATACACCATCACGCGTTTCGCATCGTGCCGGTCAAGGGACAGAACAGGTTCTACATAAACTGTGGCACCTGGCGGCCCGTGGTGGAGAAAGTCAACGGACGAAAAAAATACGGTTTTCAGAAGAAGGCAGAACTCTTCTATGCGGTTGTCTCGGTCCCGAGAGAAGGAGATTTAGAGATCACAACGAACGTGAAGAACAAGACCAGCAAGAGCAAATTCTTGTGAGGTGATACATTTGCTCAGAAGGTTGATCCATAACCTGTTGGAGGATGTGCTGAAAGAACTCGGACTGTCTTACCATTTCGACGTCGAAATTCCCCCGGAAGGGTTCGGCGATTTCTCAACGAACGCAGCGTTCGTGGGTGCCAGGCACGCGAAGTGCTCTCCCATGGTGCTCGCAGAAAGGATAGTGGAAAAACTTAAGGACAAAGATGTGTTCGATTCGGTGGAGATTGCAAAGCCTGGGTTCATCAATTTCAAGCTCAGCAAGAAGGCGTTCATCGATGTTCTGAAAGAGATAATAAGCAACGATGGTTATCCCATCCACAGATCCGAACCTTTGAAAGTTCAGTTCGAGTACGGCAGTGCCAATCCCACCGGTCCTTTCACTGTCGGTCACGGAAGGCAACTCGTCATAGGAGATGTGCTCTGCAACGTTTTCGAAGAACTCGGCTACGAAGTGACCAGGGAGATGTACATAAACGATGCCGGAAGGCAGATAAGCTTGCTCGCGAAGTCTCTGTGGGTACGGTACAACCAGCTGCTCGGTGTAGAGAACCTTCAGATACCCGAGGATGGTTACAGAGGAGAATACCTGATAGACATCGCCAGAAAGCTTCTGAACGAGGTTGGGGATGTCTACAAAAACCGCTGGGACCCAGAAACGGAAAAATTCTTCAAACGCTACGCCGTCGACAGCATACTGAGCAGCATGAAAGAAGACCTCGAGTTGCTCGAATGTGACTTCGACGTGTATTTCTCCGAAACGAGTTTGATAGAGGACGGAACCGTTCAAAAGGTCCTCGAAATTCTGAAAGAGAAAGGGTTCATCTACGAAAAGGATGGTGCGGTATGGTTGAAGGTTTCCGAGTTCGTCAACGACGATGATAAAGTGCTCATAAAGAGCGATGGGAGTTACACTTACTTTCTGACCGACATCGCCTACCACTTCAACAAGTACACGAGAGGTTTCCAAAAGGTGTACGACATATGGGGTAGCGACCATCACGGTCACATACCGAGGATGGTCGCCGCGATGAGGGCTTTAGGTATTCAGGATGGATTCTTCAACGTCATACTCCACCAGTTCGTGACGCTGAAGCGTGGTGAAGAGATCGTTCGAATGTCGACGCGCGCCGGTGAGTTCGTGACCTTGCGGCAGCTGGTCGAAGAGGTTGGAAAAGATGCGGCTCGCTATTTCTTTGCCATGATAGATCCCAACACGCACATGCTCTTCGATCTGGAACTCGCAAAGGCGAAGAGCATGGACAATCCGGTTTACTACGTCCAGTACGCACACGCGAGGATCTGCAGCCTTTTCGAGCAGGCGAAGAACAAGTCGATAGCTTTCAACAAAAACTCTGACCTCGAACTGCTGGGTGACCCTGCGGAACTGGCGCTGGTAAGGAGGCTCGATCTGTTCGAAGACGCCCTCAGGGAAGTTGAAAAGACGCTTTCACCCAACAAACTCACGCAGTATCTCGAAGCGCTCGCCTACGATTTTCACAGTTTTTACACGAAGTGCCTCATTCTCGACCCAGACAATCCACGCCTGTCCAACGCACGTTTGAACCTGTCGTACGCAACCTTGATGGTGCTGAAGAGAGGTCTTTCCCTGTTGAGGGTCAGTGCCCCTGAAAGGATGTGAGCGGTTTGGTCGAGAGGTACGCTCTGTCTCCGATGAAGGAACTGTGGAACGTCGAAGCCAATCTTCGAAGATGGCTCGCGGTGGAACTCGCCGTGATGGAGGCGTACGAAGAGCTCGGTCTGATACCTGCCGGTATGGCTGAGAGGGCGAGGAAAAACGCGAAGATAGACCTTTCTCTGTTCGAGAAGTACGAACAAGAGACGGATCACGAAGTCATCGCGTTCATCAAGATGGCGACACAGAACATGCAGGATGAATCGCGGTACTTCCACTACGGTCTGACGTCATCGGATGTCATAGACACGGCACTTTCCCTGGCACTCGTGGAAAGCTGCGACGTGTTACTGGAAGCGCTCAGCAAGCTTCTGAAATCTCTCTGGCAACTCGCAAACAGGCACAGATACACCATCACGATCGGGAGAACGCACGGGGTACACGCAGAACCGACGAGTTTTGGTTTGAAGGTTCTGAACTGGTATGCAGAAATGAAGAGGAACCAGGAAAGGCTGAAGATCGCCAGAGAACAGATAAGTGTCGGCAAGATCAGTGGCGCGGTTGGAAACTACGCGAACGTTCCACCCGAAGTTGAGGAACTCGCTTTGAAAAAGCTCGGTTTGAGGCCTACCCCGATTTCCAGTCAAATCGTCAACAGGGATCATCATGCATTTTTCGTGATGGTTCTCTCCCTCATCGCGAGTGGTATAGAAAGGATCGCGACTGAAATAAGACACTTGCAACGAACAGAAGTTTTGGAGGTTCAGGAACCTTTCAAAGAAGGTCAGAAGGGTTCCAGTGCGATGCCACACAAACAGAACCCTATCCTCTGTGAAAGACTCTGTGGTCTTTCCCGCATCGTGAGGTCTTTCGTGAACACGGCTTTAGAGAACAACAACCTCTGGCACGAAAGGGACATCTCGCACTCTTCTGCGGAGCGTTACATCTTTCCAGACATCACCCAGACACTGCACTACATGCTCGTGAAGGCGAACTATCTGATCGAGAATCTCGTTGTGCACGAACGCAGAATGAAAGAGAACGTGGACCTCACACGGGGTCTCGTTTACTCGGAGAAAGTGATGCTCAAACTCGTGGAGAAAGGCATGAAACGCAGTGAGGCTTACGATATCGTACAGTCCTTGGCGCTCAGGTGCTGGAAATCGAAAGAGGATTTCAAAGAGATCGTGGCGCAGAACATACTTCTGCTCAGCAAAGAAGACCTGGAATCGATCTTCGATCCGAATCAGTTTCTGAAGCAGGTCGATCGGATCTTTTCAAGGTTTGAAGGAGAGTGAGTCGTTTGAACAGCGCTGTGATTGGATTGCAGTGGGGAGACGAAGGAAAGGGAAAGGTTGTCACGTACCTTTCGAGGGATTACGATTGCGTCGTTCGTTACAGCGGGGGAAGCAATGCGGGCCACACGGTCGATTACGGACCGTTCAAACTCGTGCATCATTTGGTTCCTTCGGCCGATGCAAGACTGAAGAAAGGTATGTACATCGCGTGCGGCGTCGCGGTCGATCTGAAGGTTCTTCTTGAGGAAATAGAGCAACTTGAAAGTTTCTTTCCACAGGGCAGTGAATTTTTGAGAGTGTCCAAACAGGCGCACGTCGTCGTTCCATTCTACAGAGAACTCGATGGGAAGATCGATTCTGCGCGCAGCGAGCCTGTGGGGACGACCCGGAGGGGCATAGGTTTGTGCTACGCGAACAGAGCGTTGCGCTTCGGACTGAGACTTGAAGATTTTGAGGACGAGGAATTGCTGGAACACAAACTCAGGGAACTGGCGAGGGTTTGGAATCTGCAAATTGATACGAAATCCGTGCTGAAAGAGTTGATCGAGAGCCACCGTAGGATCTCGCACTTGCTCATCGACAGCGTTGAAGCTTTTGAAGATTTGAAGGGTAAGAACCTCCTGTTCGAAGGCACTCAGGGTGTCCTGCTCGATGTGGATGTGGGAACGTATCCTTACGTGACCTCGACGAACTGTTCGAGCACAGGAGTTCAGGCAGGTTTCGGTTTTCCTGTCAGATTGGATAAGATCATCGGTGTGATGAAGGCCTACACGACGAGGGTTGGTGAGGGACCGTTTCCCACCGAACTTAAAGGTGAAGAGGGAGAGAGGATCAGAAAACTTGGGGGAGAATACGGCGCCACCACAGGAAGACCGAGAAGGTGTGGCTGGCTGGATTTCGTCCTTCTGAGGTACGCTGTGAAAGTGAGCGGCTGTAACGAGGTGATCCTCACGAAGGCGGACGTGCTCAACGGTTTTGAAAAGCTGGCTGTGTGTGTTGCCTACGAGATCGACGGAGTGAGAGTTCGAGACGTGAAGAATCTGAGGAACATTCACAGAGCCGTACCCGTCTACGAGGAGATACAAGGTTGGACGGACCTCGAATCACCTTCGTTTGAGAGATTCGTGAAGAGGATCGAACAAGAACTCGGCGTGAGAATTTCCCACGTCTCGACAGGTTCAAGGATCGACGACATGATCGCTCTGTAAAGGGGGGGAGGATGGTGGAACTTTTGGAGGCGATAAGAACTCGAAGGAGTATTCGAAAGTACGATTCGAGCAAAGACGTGCCGAAAGAGACCATCGAAAAAATCCTCGAGCTGGCTCTGAACGCACCCAGTGCCGGTAACAGACAACCTTGGAGGTTGCACGTTGTGAGGAATTCATCGATGAAAAAGTTGCTCTGCGAAGCGGCGTTCGGACAAACTTACATCGAGGAAGCCCCCTGGGTGATCTGCGTGGTCGCGGTACCGGAAGAGAGTGCGGCGAGGTACGGCGATAGGGGAAGAAACCTCTACTGTATCCAGGATACCGCCGCTCTGATCACTTACATCGTGTTGATAGCGAGAGAATTCGGCCTGGATACGTGCTGGATCGGAGCTTTCGATGAAGATCGAGTGAACGGAATACTGAAATTGCCCACCGGTCAAAGGTGCGTTGCGATGCTGCCGGTTGGCTATGCGGCGGAACCGAGAAGAGATAGGCCCAGAAAACCGTTGAAAGAGATTCTCACATTTCATGAGTGAGGAGGTTTGAAAAATGGCGGTGAACCTGACTGGAAGATCCCTGCTGACGTTGCTCGAGTACACGCCTGAGGAAATAAGCTATCTGCTCGATCTCTCGTTTCAGGTGAAGAGAGAAAGCAGAGCGAAGGTGGTTCACAGAAGGTTCGTCGGAAAGACCTTAGCGATGATATTCGAAAAGAGATCAACCCGAACCAGGCTCGCATTCGAAACGGCCTTTGCCGAGGAAGGCGGTCACCCCATCTTTCTTTCCATCCAGGATATTCAGCTCGGTGCCAAGGAGTCCATCGAAGACACGGCCAGAGTATTGGGCAGAATGGTCGACGCGATCATGTTCAGGGGATTCAAGCAGGAAACTGTTGAAGCGCTCGCAAAGTACTCGGGTGTGCCCGTCTACAACGGCTTGACGGACGTCTTTCACCCAACGCAGGTGCTGGCAGATCTGATGACCGTGCAGGAAGTCTTTGGAAGGTTGAAAGGCATCAAACTCGTGTTCATGGGCGATGGAAGGAACAACATGGCCAATTCGTTGATGATAGGTTGCGCCAAGATGGGTATGCACTACGTCATATGCGCTCCGAAAGAGCTGAGGCCGGATGAAAAACTGCTCAGAACGTGTCTTGAAGTCGCAAAAGAGACAGGTGCGACGATCCAGATAGAAGAAGATCCAGAGAAGGCCGTTGAAGGAGCCGACGTGATTTACACAGACGTTTGGGCTTCCATGGGAGAGGAAGACAAACAGGCCGAACGCGAAAGACTGTTGAGGCCATACCAAGTGAACGAACAGCTGATGAAAAAGACGGGTAAGAATGAGACGATCTTCATGCACTGCTTGCCGGCTGTGAAAGGACAGGAAGTCACGTTCGAGGTTATTGAGGGAAAGCAGAGCAAAGTGTGGGACGAAGCAGAGAACAGAAAGCACACGATAAAGGCACTCATGATAGCCACCCTGTTATGAAAAAAGCGGAGCCTGAAGGCTCCGCTTTCTTCTCTGCTCGACTCTCAGTTTATGGGAGTCACATTGACGGCTTGGGGTCCTTTGCTACCTTGCTGAATCTCAAACTGAACCTTCTGGCCTTCTCTGAGCGTCTTGAATCCATCCACCTTGATCGCAGAGAAGTGTACGAAGACGTCTTCTCCGTTGTCTCTGGTGATGAAACCGTAGCCCTTCTTTGAGTCGAACCACTTAACTGTACCGTTGTACATACTTCTAACCTCCTACTGACTGGTGCTTCCTGCACCGTGATGATCTAATATAACACGGATGGGAGAGTAAAGGGATGGAGAGCGAGAAAAAAACCTGGGTGGAATACAGTTGTTACAATGGGCCCGTTGATCGCTGCTCGAGCCAATGAGTTATAATGAAAAGCGTGATTTTGTGTGCTTTAGAACGCACAGCTGACATTCACAGTCGAATCCAGGGGACGTTTGTGAAGGGAGGTAAGGACCATGGGAGGCTGGAAGAGATGTCCGCAGTGTGGGGAAAGAAGCAGAAACAACGCGAGAAAGTGTCCTTCATGCGGTTATATCTTCGAGAAAAAGGAATGTCCGGACTGTGGCGCAGTGATCGATGATGACATCGACGAATGCCCGATTTGCGGCTGGGTCTTCTCAAAAGAAGTGTACAAAGATACGTATGAAGATTACGAAGAAGATTTTGATTACGAAGATCTTGAAGACTTCCACGACCTCTCTGATTACGAAGACGAAGATTGAGGTGGAGCGATGATACTGCTGAAAAATGCCACAGTGTACACTCCGGAACCGGCTGGCAGAAAAGATATTCTCATCGCAGGCTGCATCGTTGCGATCGACAGCGATCTCGTTGTGCACGTACCGAATCTCAATGTGATCGATTGTACAGGTAAGATTGCCGTTCCGGGTTTCATTGACAATCACGTTCACATCGTTGGAGGAGGCGGTGAGGGAGGGTTCAGGACCAGAACTTTTGAGATTTCCTTCTCGGATCTGGTACGGGCTGGTATCACGACAGTGGTCGGTTGTCTCGGAACGGATGGTGTGAGCAGGAGTTTGGAAGCGCTCTACGCCAAAGCGAAGGCTCTGGAAGAGGAAGGTGTCTCCAGCTACATTTACGTTGGTTCTTACCGCGTACCCGTTGTGACGCTCACCGGGAGTGTTATCAGGGACCTGGTTTTGATAGACAAGGTCATAGGCGTCGGTGAAATAGCGATCAGTGATCACAGATCCTCGCAGCCAACCCTGGAAGAGCTGAAGAGGCTCGCAGCGGATGCACGGATCGGGGGTATGCTGAGCGGCAAGGCTGGACTGGTCAACGTCCACGTCGGTGATGGTGCCGGAATGCTTCAACCTCTCTTGGAGATTGTGAAGGGAACGGAAATACCCGTAACGCAGTTTCTTCCCACGCACATCAACAGGAATTCCAGATTGCTGAATTCCTCGATCGAATGGTTATCGATGGGAGGATTCATCGATTTGACGACGAGCGTGTCCGACCTTCTCGACGACGAGCTGCTACCCTGGCGCGCATTTCAAGAATTCTTGGCGGAGGGATTCGAGTCTCAGGTTACATTCAGTTCCGATGGGCAGGGAAGTTTGCCACGTTTCGATGAAAAAGGTAATTTCGTTGGACTCGGTATTGGCAAAGTTTCAACGCTTTACGAGCAGGTTAGATTGGCCGTGGAACACGGTACACCGCTTGAAAAAGCCCTGTTGCCGATCACAAAAAACGTAGCAACGATTTTGAAGCTCAGAAGCAAAGGCTCGATACGTGTCGGAATGGACGCAGACATCGTCCTTTTGGATCAGGACCTCAACATAGACACCGTGATCTGCGGTGGAAAGATCCTGATGTTGAACAAAGAACAGCTGGTGAAGGGGACGTTCGAGAGCGAATCGAGTTATAATTGTCCTTGAGAAAAATTGCACTTTGGGGGGAAGCGTTTTGGAGAAAGTCCCCAGACCCGTGATACGCAGGTTGGCCGTTTATCTTCGGTGCCTTTCCAATCTTGAGGAAAAGGGTGTACAGATAGTTTCTTCCAAGCAGCTCGCTTCCATGTTGCAAATAAAAGATTCGCAGGTTCGCAAAGACCTCTCTTACTTTGGTAACCTCGGTCAGAGAGGTTCTGGCTACGATGTGAAAAAACTGTCGCAAAAGCTTAGGGAAGTACTGGGACTATACAAGACCTGGTCCGTGATAATCCTCGGGGCGGGTAACATAGGTAAGGCCCTCGCGAACCACAAACGTCTGGAGCAGAACAACTTCAAAATCGTTGCGGTGTTCGATTCCGATAGGCGAAAGATCGGCAGGCAGATCGCACCGGGTTTGAAGGTGAGAGACGTGGCTGAGCTCGAACAGTTCATGAAAGAGAACGGAGCAGACATAGCCGTGCTGGCTGTCCCCGCAGCCGTGGCAAACGAACTGGCCTGCCGCCTGGAAAAGGCTGGTATAAAAGGTATCGTGTGTTTTGCACCCACGACGCTGCACTGCAAGATTCCCGTAGAGTACGTCGATATAACTGTGTTTTTCAAAACGTTGGCGCACACCATTGTGAACAGTTCATACAACATATAGTATACTATTGAATGAGAACACAATCGGTAGTATAATCACCCCCGGAAAGGGGGTTTTTTCATGCACGAGATCATCAAAAAGTGGCAAAACGTGTCTCCTTCGGAGAATGCCGAAAAAATACTCAGGGAAAGGTATTATTTGAAGAGTCGAGAAGGGGAGTACCTGGAAAACAGTTGGAAAGATCTTTCCAGGAGAGTGGCACGTGTTGTGGCGGCCGCCGATCTCATCAACAACCCTCGGCTGCAGGAAAAGACGGCCTCGGAACGACTGGACCACATCAAATTCTGGGAAGAAACGTTCTACGAGTTGCTTTCCAGTCGGATCTTCATTCCCAACAGTCCAACCCTTTTCAACGCGGGTATGGGGGTGGACTTCGAACTTCTGTACAAACCGTTGGAAAGCATGAAACTCGAGGATTACGAAAAGATCGTTCAACAACGGAATCATTTGCACATGCTCTCGGCGTGTTTCGTAGTACCCGTTGAAGACAGTATAGACGGCATCTTCACTGCCGTGAAGGAGTACGCACTGATCACGAAAGTGGGAGGAGGTATTGGGAGCAACTTCAGCACTCTCAGACCGAACGGCAGCTTTGTTGCCGGCACTCACGGCAAAGCATCTGGTCCTATAAGTTTTATGCATGTCTTCAACGCCGCCGTGTCCGTCGTGGAACAGGGTTACAGAAGAAGAGGGGCGCTGATGGGTATTCTGAACATCGACCATCCGGACATCCTCGACTTCATACGTGCAAAACGTGGCAACGATGGAGAACGTGTACTCAGATTCTTCAACATCTCCGTCGGTATCCCCATGCAGCGCGAGGAGATTTTGAGGCTGTACGAGCAGGACGGTTATGTGAGGCTGCACCATCCGAAATGGGCGGGTGAAAAACAGGTCAAAGTCAGAGAGATATTCCAGACGATGGCTCAAAACGCTTGGGAAACCGGAGATCCAGGCATGGTGTTCCTCGGAGAGATGAACAAGTACTACGCACTCTATCCCGTCAGGGAAATAATCTCCACCAATCCGTGCGGTGAGATAGGCTTGGGCCCGTACGAAGCGTGTAACCTCGGCTCGATCGATGTGGCGAAGTTTTACGATGGAAAAAGTTTCGACTGGGAGGCGCTCGAAGAAGTCGTGAGGATCGCAGTTAGATTCTTAGACAACGTGATCGATGTGAACGTCTTCCCCATCGATAAGATAGAAAAAGCAGTTAAGGAATCCAGACGGCTTGGGCTCGGCATCATGGGCTTTGCGGACTTGCTCTACAAAATGGAACTTCCTTACGATTCGGAAGAGGCACGTCAGTTCGCCAGGAACCTCATGGCTTTCATTTCCCTGCACGCCCACGAAACGTCCTCGGATCTCGGTGAAGAGAAAGGGAACTTTCCACTGTTCTCCCAGAGCAGGTACGTGAGGGAAGAAAACTTCGTACCTTTTTCGATGGACGTCAGTGATTACGATGAAGAAATAAAAGAGCATTTCAAGACCAGGGCGAGGAAGCACAAGAGGAACGTGGCCGTACTCGCGATAGCGCCAACCGGCTCGATATCGAACATCGCTGACACTTCGTCGGGTCTCGAACCGAACTTCCTTCTGGCTTACGTGAGGTACGTCAACAAGCAGAGCAGTGGAGAACGGGAGCCTTTACTGTACGTGAACGCGGTGCTGAAGAGCAAAATACCCGCCGAGGTCTTGAAGAGGATCGAGAGCCAGCTGATAGAGAAAGGCAGCCTGAAGGATCTCGACGTCGATGAAAGATGGAAACGTGTTTTTGTCGTCGCACTCGATATCGATCCCATGGACCACCTTTTGATGCAGGAAGCGTTCCAGTGTTACGTTGACAACAACATATCGAAAACTATAAACATGCCGAATTCGGCGACCGTGGACGATGTGCTCGAAATCTACGTGGAAGCTTTGAAACACAGAATTAGAGGCTTAACCGTGTATCGAGACGGCTCGCTGAGGACCCAGGTTCTGACCACAGCGAAGTCTGCGCAGAAAAAAGAAGGGAAATTGCAGTTCTTCATCGTTGATGAGAAACACAAGCTCAGGCCGCGTCCGAGAAAGGAAACACTCAGGAGTGTGACGAGGAAGTACAAAACTTCCGAGGGTACAACCTACATAACCGTATCGTTCGATGACAACGGCGAAGCCATAGAGATCTTCCTGTCGAACGGCACAGAAACTGCCGAGGCCATAGGCAGGCTTTGTTCTATTGCGTTGCGCGCGGGTGTTTCTCCAGACGAGATCATCGAGCAGTTGACCAAGGTCAAAGGAGAGTACGTGAGAAACGTCGGGCTGGAAATCAAAAAAGCCATCGAGGATTTCTCATCGCTCTGGCCATCGGGCAAGGATGCTGACACCTGGAATGGCACAGTGAAGAGTGCAGAAGAGATAGAAAAGTTCGTCAAAGCCAACAAGCTCGAATGGCAGGAAGGTTACTACGTCGATTCGAACGGAAACGTCTACTGTCCTTCGTGTTTGAGCAAGAATTCTCTGTTCAAGCAGGAAGGATGTATCTCTTGTAGGAGTTGTGGATGGTCCAAGTGCAGCTGAAAACAGAGCCGGCCCTCAGGCCGGCTTTGTTCGATCATTCTTCGGTGTCCTCCGGTCCTTCGACGAGCTTCCTGAGTTCTGCGTCTTTCTCGAGCAGTTCTTCCCACGCTTTTGACACCCGTTCGAACTCCTCTTCGGATTCCACGGAATCTATGTAGAGCGATCCATCCTCGGCCTGCTTCACCTCGAACGGGTAGACGTCACCGAACTGCTCGATCTCTCCCTGTTCGTTCACCATTATCTCTTCACAGATCCAGTACTTCTTCATCCCATCCTCGATCTCCGCAAGGATGACGAAGTGATGCTCGTTGCCCTGTTCGTCCGTGAGTACAAAAACGTCCAGATCTTCATGATCCATGGTACCAACTCCCTTCAAACCGAATGGTAAAACCATCATACCACATTTTTTGACCGTTCATCCTGTGAGGAGAGGATGACGAGCAGGTTAAGAAAGCCAGAAGTTCGCAGGCACAGAGGAGTGTATGGTAAAATTATTTCGGAAAATGTAAAATAAATTCGGACAAATCACTTTCCATG
This sequence comes from Thermotoga caldifontis AZM44c09, assembly GCF_000828655.1. Taxonomy (NCBI): domain Bacteria; kingdom Thermotogati; phylum Thermotogota; class Thermotogae; order Thermotogales; family Thermotogaceae; genus Pseudothermotoga; species Pseudothermotoga caldifontis. The sequence continues at coordinate 1,822,797 of NZ_AP014509.1, read as the reverse complement.
GCAATTATAGCAGTGGAGGTGGTACAATGAAACATTTAGTTTTCTTGATGATCCTCTCTGCCAGCCTCGCATACGCTTTTTCTGTGGCATTGTTGATCACCGGAGAAGTGGCAGGCAACGCTATATATGAAATGATGGTTGACGGTGCACGCAGAGCAGCTCAAGACTTTGGGATCGATGTAAAAGTCATCGAGGGAGGCTACAATCCCGCCCGTTGGGCGACGTTGTTGGTGAGTCTGGCAGCATCCAAAAGTTACGACTTGATAATAACCTTCACCGAAGGGATGCCGAAGAACGTTGAAAATGCCGCCAGGACCTTCCCAAATCAGAAATTCGTGCTCATGGACGCGTTGGCCCCGGCGCTTCCTAACGTTTACTCTGTGGCTTTCAGGGACGAAGAGATGGCGTACCTGGCTGGTTACTTCGCCGCTATGGTGACCAAGAGCGACATGAGGGGTGCGAACGAACCGTTGAAGATCGGGATGATAGCCGGTGATGTGTATCCAGCCATGATGGAAAAAATGAAACCAGCTTACGAAAAAGGTGCCAGAGATGTTGATCCAAACGTTGAAGTGCTCTTTTCCGTTGTGGGTAGCTGGGCTGATCCGAACAAGGGCGCTGAACTTGCCCAGGCTCAGTACGAACAGGGAGTCGACGTCATCTTTCTGGTGGCGGGTGGATCCGGTATGGGCGCAGTGAGGAAGGCGCGGGAAATGGGACGGTACGTGATAGGTGTCGATTCGAACTACATAGACAAGGACCCGCAGGTCATCCTCGCCTGTGCGCTCAAGCACGCCGATAAGGCGATCTACGAGGTCCTCGCGAGGGCTGTGAGGAATGAACTGAGGTTTGGAACGAACGAAGTGTGGGGTATCAGGGAAGGGATGATCGGGTTCACTTTCGACGATCCGAACTACATCAAGAATGTGCCACAGCACATCAGAGATGAAATGCTCAGAGTGTATGAAAAGTTGAAAGAAGGATCGATACGACCACTGCCGTGACCCGTCAACCACTGCTTCAGGTTCTGAACGTTCACAAGACTTTCCACCCATCCGGTGTGCGGGCGTTGAGGGGTGTTAACCTATCCCTCAACGCCGGAACTGTTCATGCCCTGCTTGGTGCAAACGGGGCGGGAAAAACCACGCTCGTGCGAATCCTCGCGGGAGAGTTGCAACCGGACGGTGGTCAGATCCTCGTTGATGGTATCCCCGTCACTTTCCGTAACCCGAGGGACGCGAGGTCTTACGGTATCGCGCTGGTTCATCAGAACCTCGCGCTCGCGGACGAGTTGACCGTGCTCGAAAACGTGTTTCTTGGAAGGGAACCTTTGAGTCTCTTCTTTGTGAGCAAGAGAAAAGCGAGACAGAAGATTAAAGACGTTTTTGAAAGACTTTCCCTGAAAGTCACCGATGAAAGGGTAGAGAATCTGAGCATGGCAGAGAAACAGAAGATCGAAATAGCACGCGCATTGTTGTTTGGAGCCCGCGTACTGTTGCTCGACGAGCCTACAGCTTATTTGAATGAGGAAGAGGAAGAAAAACTCTTTGAACTGCTTCGTTCCCTGAAAAACTCTGGCTGTGCTGTTCTCTTCATAACGCACGATGTGGACAAGGCTCTGAATTTTTCAGACAGGGTGACCGTTATGAGGGAGGGTCAAACGGTTCTGAGCGAAGAATCCTGTCGTCTGACGGTCCAGCAGGTAGTGGAAATGATGGGCTTTCAAGGTCGAAAGAGAACGTTCCAAGTACCGACCGTAGGTGGTGAAACACTGCTGGAAGTGTCGAACCTCACCCTGAACTTGGGGAAGAAGATCGTTCTCGATCGGATTTCCTTCACGCTCAGGCGTGGCGAGGTGATCGGTCTCTTTGGCCTCGGCAACGATGGTCAGTACGATCTGCTCGAAACGATCGTTGGCCTGAAAAAACCTTCTTCTGGACGCATCGTGTTCAAGAATCAAGAGATCACACACCTTTCCATTTACGAAAGAAGAAGACTGGGGATAGCCTACGTGCCTGAGGACAGAGCGAAGGAAGCGCTGAATCTGAACGGTTCAGTTTTGGAGAACGCCGTGGTCAACGTCTATCGAAAAGCACCGTACGCCAGGCTGGGATTTCTGAGATGGTCTTTACTCGAACAGCACACATTCGACATGTTGAAAGAGTTCGAAGTGAAACTGGTTTCCGTTCGTCAACCTGTCAGAACACTCTCGGGGGGAAACTTGCAAAGATTGGTTCTGGCCAGAGAACTTTTCCAAAAACCAGAGTTGCTGCTGGCCTGTAAGCCCACATCGGGACTGGATATTCAGATACAGAATTATGTGGCGGAAAAACTGGATCTCATGAGATCGTACGGTTGTGCATTGATCGCTTCCAACGATGCTGAAGAGATGCTGAACCTTTGCGACAGGGTCTTCATTTTCTCTAAAGGCAGGCTGAGAAGGGTGCTGGACAGGGAAAAGTTGTTCAGACCGGAGGAGCTGATCTCTCTCGCCGGTGATAAAGGATGAGAAGTTTGAGGATCCTTTCTTCAATCGTCACGGTCGCTGTGGCCTTTGGTGCGAGTGTGGCGATTCTCTGTCTGGTTTCGCCTGAACCGCGTGAGACTCTGTGGTGGTTCTTCGTTGGGCCGTTTTCGAACGTCTACTTTTTTGGTAACATGCTGGCTTCATCCGTGCCGTTGATCTTCACGGGACTGGCAGCCTGTGTCGCGTTTTCGGCCGGAGCGTTCAACCTGGGACTCGAAGGTCAGTACTACTTCAGTGCGATAGTCGGAACGATCGCTGCCCTGAATTTTTCTAATGCCACAGTTTCCCGATTCGTAGCCTTGGTAGTTTCCGCTTCGGCGGGGGCACTTCTGTCCTTTGTTCCTGCGTTGCTGAAAGTCAAATTCAGCTTCAACGAGCTGATCGGTACCTACATGGTTGGGCAAATCTTCGTTTACGTTGGAGATTATCTTCTCAACGGTCCGTTCAGAGATCCCAGTGCGGCATTTTCAGCAACACGTTATCTCAACGAAAATGTGAGGCTCACGAGGATTCTGCCTCCCTCCAGCCTGCATGTGGGTTACCTGATCGGAATAATGCTCTGTTTCTTGTTCTATTTTTTGTACAGATATTCCACTCTCGGCTATGAATTCAGGACCGTGAGGGGGAATCCACGCTTTGCGAAAATTCATGGAATCAACGTGGATAAGATTTTGCTGATCGCGATGTCTCTGAGTGGTGCTCTTGCCGCTTTGGGAGGTATGATCGACGTTCTCGGAGTGCATGGGCGTGCCGTGAAAGGTTTTTCGCACGGAAGTGGCTTCATCGGTATAGCTGCTTCCCTTCTGGCGAACAACGATCCTTCGCTGATCTTTCTTTCAGCGCTGTTTCTGGCTTACCTGGACAGTGGGGCGGAAATAGCTTCCTTGATGGTTCAGACTCCTCCGGAGATCGCAAGGTTTGTACAGGGTATCGTCCTGTGTATGGTGACGGCGCAGTTCTTCTTAGAGCGGAGGGAACTCGATGCTGATTCAACTGCTTAGGACTTCCATCTCTTCGGCGCTACCCATCTCCACTGCGGCGCTCGGTGCGAGTTTCACGCACATGCTTGGAAAGTTGAACATCGCCGTGGAAGGAACGATGCTGTGGGCGTGTTTCGTTTCGGTTTACGTGGCGGACCGTTTGAACAGCTGGCTTCTTGGATTGTTGGCTGCATTGATCTCATCCTGCATCCTATCACTTTCGGTGTGGTCCCTCCACAGATACTTTCGTGCGAACATCTTCGTTGTGGGTCTCGGTATGAACGTCCTCATTTCTGGATTGGTCGTTCTTTTGTCTTCGACGTTGCTCGGTTCAAGGGGTACCATCTTCTTTGAGAAGATACCCCAGCTTCCCGTCCTGCGATTGAGTTCTTCTCGAAGCGATGGGATCGACGTGCTCCTGTCTGACTACAACGTCCTGGAATTGATCGCAATCCTTGCTGTGCTGTTTTCGTGGATCGTTGTGAAGACGCCATTCGGTTTGAGGATGAAGGCGGTGGGAAAGAACGAATCTGTTGCGAAACAACTCGGTGTGAACGTCGACACGATAGCAGCTTCGTCTTTCATTCTCTGTGGTCTTTACTGTGGGATGGCTGGTTCGCTGCTGGCGTTACCACTCGGTCTGTTCGTGTCCGGTATGACGAACAACAGAGGATGGCTCGCGCTGGTGGCAGCTGTCCTGGGGGGCGACAGCCCTCTGGGCGTTTTCGGAGTCTCGTTGATCCTTGGTTTTGCTGTGGCCCTGTCTCACAGGTTGCAGCTTCAAACGAACGTACCGTCCGAGATCGCGTTCGCCGTGCCGATGATCTTGACGCTGCTCGTAGCTTTGACCTACAATGTTTTGACAAAAGCGAGAAAGCGAGGTTGATAGTGATGAGAAAGAGTGTGTATCACAAACTTCAGGACCTTCTTCCCCAACTCAAAGGCATGCACGCCATGATCGCGAAGCAGGTCATGGAACATCCAAACTGGGTGCTGGAGATGAGGATAACGGATTTCGCGAAGAAGATCGGGACATCCCCGGCGTCGCTCGTGGATTTCTGTAAGAAGCTTGGGTTCACTGGATTCAGAGAATTCCGGCTCGCACTCGCTCAGGAAACCAGCCTTCTGGAATCTCTGAAACCTGATATGGAGAAGATATCGGAAGTATCCCGGAATTACTTCGATTTCACGATGGAGGAAATCAGAGAATCCCTCAAACTCATCACGGACGACGATCTCACCAAGGCAGCGGAGGCGCTGATGAAAAGCAAAGTGGTGGAAATAGCGGCGTATGGCTTCGATACCGTCGCGGCCCGAGATTTGTTTTTGAAGCTGAAGCAGTTCGGTTTCCAGGTGAACTTTTTTGAAAATCCTTTCTTGCAGAGCATTTCCGCATCTTTCCTCGACGAGCATGCCTGTCTCGTGGCGATCTCGAGCAGCCATTCTTCTCGCGATCTTCTGGACGCTGCTGGCTACGCCAGAAAGGCCGGTGCAACACTGATCGCGATAGCACCACCGAGCAGCGCGGTGATCGAGTTAGCGAACGTGTCTCTACCAGTGTACGTGAAAACAGAGGTTCTGCCTGAAGGCGGTTTCTTGACAAGGTTTTTGCAGCTCTTCGTGATCGACATGTTACTTCTGAAGATGTTCGAAATGGACAAAGAAAGGTTCAGAAAACTGTACTCACACTTCGAAGAAGTGCTGAGATACAAAAGGAGGGGAGATCGCGGTGTCTTCTGAACTGATCATGGCAGTCGACATAGGAACGACCAACGTCAAGTTGACGTTGTTCGATCTGGGGGGCAGAAAGGTTTTCCACTTCGAACGAAAATGCACGGAAGATGTTTCTGATGGACGTCACGAGATAGACCCGGAGAAGTGGTGGACAGCCTTCGTGCGTGGTGTTCACAGCGTGGATGAAAAATTGAAAACGCGTATCCGCGCCATCTGCACGAGCAGTCAGGGACCGACGATCGTGTTGGTCAATGAAAGAGGACAGCTCGTGGGCAGGGCGATAGGCTGGCTCGACGACAGGGGTAAGCAGCACATGGCGTTTCTGAAATCTCAGGGTCTGGACGAGCAAACGGCGTCAGCCACGGCGAAGCTGATCGAGCTCAAGAAGGCATTGGAAGGAAAGGCCTATTTACTCCAGCCGAGTGATTTTTTGATCTTCAAATTGACTGGCCGCATTGTGAACGCCACGTTTCGTCAATACGGTTATTCTCCCTGGTACAGCGAGGTCCTCGAACGGTTCGATCTGTCTCAGACGTTCATGATTCCCGAGCTGGTTGAACCTTCGAACGTAGTTGGCAGGATCCAACGGGACGTTGCCCGAAGGCTCGATCTCACAACCGATGTGATCGTCGTCGCGGGGGCTCCGGATTTTGCGGCAGCGCTCGTGGGCACCAACACGCTCAAACCTGGTATCGTGTGCGACCGAGCCGGCACGTCTGAGGGAATAACACTCTGCAGCGAGCTGGAGGTACGTGCATCCGGCTTGATAACCACCCCGTTCTTCATTGAGCCGTTCTGGAAGGTCAGCGGTTTATTGACCACCTCGGGGAAAGCCATCGAATGGATGACGAACCGTGTGGCGAGGTTCAGAAACTTGAGAGATCTCTCACTCTCAGGAATCGGAAGACCTACCGGTGTGATCTTTCTGCCACACCTTGCCGGGGAGAGGAGTCCTTACTGGAATCCGAATTTGAGAGGAATCCTGTTCGGATTGGGGCTGGATGTGAACGCAAAAACTTTGATCGTATCGGCTGCGGAAGGTGTGGCCTTCGCCGTCAAACACATCGTTGAGAGTATGAGGCAAGCAGGTGCAAAGATCGAAACTGTTAGAACCACCGGTGGCCAGGCGTCGAACGATCTGTGGAACCAGATAAAAGCGGACGTGCTCGGCATGAATGTGGAAGTGACGAGGCCAGATGCGGAACTGCTCGGCTGTGCCATACTGGCGATATCCTGTCTGACGGGAGAATCTTTCGTTGAGGTTGCAGAACGGTTGGTGAAGGTGAAAAAACGCTTCAAACCGGATCCGGAGAAGCACGTAGCTTACGAAAAACTTTACAAGATCTATCTGGAACTGCACGAGAGAAATCTGGATCTGTTCGACAGGCTCGGATCGTGATCATGATATGGCCGTGAAGAATTTGACGGCTGCTGACGCGTTCGCTACTGGATTGTATCCTCCTTCCTGGACGATCAGCGTCGGAATCTTCAGTTTCCCTATGGCTTTTCCTATACGAGCGAAATCGTCATCCTTCAACAGAAAGCCGCCGACCGGATCGTCTGCATGCGTGTCGAAACCGAGTGACACGATGAGCACGTCCGGATAGTAATTCTTTATTTCCCTCAACGCCTGTTCGAGTGCCTCTGAATACTTTCGCCAGTCCGATTTCGCAGGCAATGGCAAATTGATGTTGAAGCCTTCACCAGGCCCTTCACCGATTTCGTTTTCTCTACCGCTTATCCACGGATAGAACGTGTCCGGATCCCCGTGTATCGACACGTACAAAACTTCATCCGTGTCGTAAAAGATGTCCTGTGTACCGTTACCGTGGTGGAAATCGAGATCCAGTATCGCCACCCCATCGGCGTTCTCCTTGACGAGGAAGTAACTGGCTGCAATTGCGGCGTTGTTGAAATAGCAATAACCACCGCAAGCCTCGCGCGTCGCATGGTGCCCGGGGGGTCTCACGAGCGCGTAAACCAGGTTCGTTTTCCCACTCAGCAGGCTTGCAGCCGTGAGACACACGTCCACGGCACGTTTCGCAGATTCAAAGGTGGTGTTGCTGATGGGTGTTCCGGTGTCGAAGCACAGATCGTATCCGAACAGTTCCGTGATGTATTCTTCCCCCGGTTGGAGGGACGCGGACTTGTTTTTCAACCAGTTCACGTAGCGCTCGCTGTGGACCAGATAGATGTAGCTCATCGGAAAATTGTTGGGAGAGTGTATGTTGTCGAAACCGTTCATGATCAGAGCGTCTTTGATCGCTTCGATGCGTTCCGGCTTCTCGGGATTCTCTATGAACGTTCCTCTGTCTATCTCCTTGGTCGGCCTGTGGACGACATGCTTTGGATCGTACACGATCTTCAATTCTCCATCATCCTTTCTATCTTCTCGATCCTGTTGCTGTGTCTCCCACCCTCGAACTTCGTGGACAAGAACGCGTCGACGATCCATTGTGCCAGCTCCGCTCCGAGGAACCTGCCGGGTAGGACGAGCACGTTCGCATCGTTGTGCGCCCTTGCGAGTTTCGCCATCTCCGGGAAAAGACAGAGTGCGGCCCTGATACCTTTAACTCTGTTCGCAGAGATGCTCATACCTATCCCCGTGCCACAGATCAGTATACCGAAGTCCGCCTGGTTTTCCTTTATGTCCCGCACAACTTTCTTGGCCAGATCCGGATAATCCACCGCTTCTTCTGAGTACGTTCCTTCATCGAGGACTTTGAAGCCTTTCGAGACCAGGTAAGCTTTGATCGCTTCTTTCAGACGAAAACCTGCGTGGTCACAACCGATCGCTATCCTCATTCAGTTACCTCCCAGGAAGAACTTCAAAGCTTCCTCCACATTCGGATAGATTCTGAAAACACCTTCCAGGGAAGTTATCTTGAAAATTCTCAAGAGATTTTCGTGAAGGCCACACAGAACCATCGATCCACCGTTCAACCTCGCGGCACGCTGCAACCCGAGCAGGACCCCGAGTGCCGAACTGTCCATGTAATCGACTTCGGAAAGGTCGAGGATCAAATTACTCTTTCCCGCGTTTATGTAGTTGTCTCTGATGAAGCTCTTGAAATGAAAAGAGTTGCTCATGTCCAGTTCCCCGCGCGGTTTAACCACAACCACGTTGTTGATCTCGATCGCCGTCCAGTTCTGTTCATTCATAGATGCGGATCACTCCTACAACCTTACCGGTTATCTTGACACGGGAAGGTTCGAGCTTGATCGGTTTCAAGGCGGGATTGGCAGGCTTCAGCACGATCTTGTCATCCTCGAAGTAGATCTTCTTCAAGGTAGTTTCACTGTTGTCCACCAGCACGGAGACTATATCTCCGTTCTCCGCGGTGTCCTGTTTTCTGATCACAACGTAGTCATTTTCGACGATGTGCTCGTTCACCATGCTGTCACCCTTGACCTTGAGCACGTAATGTTCGAAGCCGGTTTTGAGCATCTGTTTTGGTACTTCGATCATTTCAACAACGCGCTCGATCGCCTCGATCGCGTTCCCTGCCGCGATCATACCAACCACGGGTAGTCTGACCGCTTCGCCCACGTTCAGAAGTTTTATGCTCCTCGCCTTTTTTGAACGCGAGATGTAACCCTTCTTCTCGAGTGCCACAAGGTGCATCATGGCACCACGCGGTGTTATGCGGAAGGCTTTGGCTATATCCCTTATGCTCGGAGAGTAACCATGCTTCTCGAAATAGGAAGTTATGAATTCCAGAACCTTTTTCTGCCTTTCTGTCAACTGTCTCACGTGTCGAACACCACCTTCAAAACGATTTTGTCTGACCTGTTCACAACCAGACCGTGATACGTCACGGCCTTCAACTCGGTACCTTCGATCTGCTCGTACTCTCTGAACGTACAGATCAGCTTTCCATCTTCGACACGACAGTCCCACGGGAACAGCTTCTTCGACTCGATCAGATAAATCCAGTCGTTCACGATGTCAAAAATGGCGTCTTCGATGCTTTTCGACAGTTCGTACTCGAACGTGGTCTCTTTGTCCTTGAACCGTACGGTGTAGTGATCTTTGAAGATATTTATGAATTCTTTGAACAGTTGCTCCTCACTATCGCAAATTATCTCATAACGTACATCGGCTGTGTGGTTCAACTGTCTGTACACGTTTCCACCACCGCGAAGCGTGAAACTTCGTCGTCTTCAGAAAGCTCCAATATTTTGACACCTTTCGCGGTGCGACCAACAACGCTGACACTGGAAACCTTGAACCTTATCGAATGTCCATTCTTGGTGAGAACGATCACGTCGGATTCCGGATTCTTCACGAGCTCGGCCCCACAGAGGAAACCAACCTTCTCCACGCCCGGCATCGTCTTGATACCCACCCCTCCGCGGCTCTGCACTCTGTATTCGCTGAGCGGTGTGCGTTTACCGAAACCCTTCGTGGTGATCGTCAAAACGTCTCCTTCGTTGTCCGACAGAACGACCATCCCTACGACCTCGTCTCCGTCCCTCAGCGACACCGCACTGACACCCATCGCCGTGCGACCCATGCGCCGCACCTCGTCGATGGAAAATCTTATCGACATTCCATTCCTCGTGATGATCAAAACTTCTTTGTCATTCTCATCGCAGACGTTCGCTGCCACCACGCAGTCTCCGTTCTCAAAGGTTATGGCCTTGATTCCCCTCGTACCGGCACTCTCAAACTCCGATAGGGGTGTTCTCTTGATCTTACCCTTCTTTGTTACCAGCAGAAGATCGCCTTTCCAGTCGTTGAATGGTATCATCGCTAAAACGGACTCGTCTTCCTCGAGGTTCAGATACGCCCTGATCGGTTTGCCTTTGCTGTCCCTGTTGCTCAATTCGATCTCGTGGTTTCGTAAGACGAACGCCCTGCCGTGCGAACTCACAAAAACGGTTCTCGAATGCACCCTCGTGGCGCACACCAGAGCTATTCCATCGTCTTCGGCGATCCTCGCGCCGATGATACCCTTCCCACCGCGTCTCTGGCTCCTGTAATCGTTCAAACTCGTGGCTTTTATGTAGCCTTTTTCTGTCAGCGTTATCACTATGTCTTCGTCCGGTATCAGATCCTCCGGTTCATAATCCAGATCTTCCTCGATGTTGAGTATCTGCGTTCTTCTTTCATCACCATATTTGTGCTTCAGTTCTTCGAGCTCGTTGTACATGACCTCGTAAACCTTTGAATCGTTGGAGATGATCTCCTTGGCAAACTCTATCTTCTTGACCAGTTCGGAATATTCCTGTTTCAATTTTTCGATCTCGAGGCTCGTGAGCCTGCCCAAACGCATGTCCAGAATCGCTTTGGCCTGTTCTTCTGTGACGTTCAGCAGGTTCACCAAGTTCTTGATGGCTTCCTCACCGCTCTTACTGCTCCTGATTATGTCCACGACGCTTCCAATGGCCCTCGCCGCTTTCATGATGCCTTCCAGAATGTGCGCCCGTTTGGAATAAACCTTCAGATCGTGTTCAGACCTTCTTCTGATCACGTTGAATCTGTGCTGAACGAACGCACGGATCAGCTGAAGAAGGTTCATGAGTTTCGGTCTCTTGTTATCGATCACGAGCATCTGAACGTTGAAGCTCGTTTGCAGAGACGTGTGTTTGTACAGATTGTTCAGGACGAGTCTGTAGTTGCCGTTCTTGGGAATCTCTATCACTATCCTCAAGCCTTTCTTGTCTGACTCGTCCCTGATGTTCTTTATCTGGATTTTCGGATTCTTCTCGGCGTATCTCGCGATTTCTTCGATGAGCGCCGCCTTGCTGACACCGTAAGGGATCTCTGTAACCACTATTTGATCGTGCCTCTTACCTTCTTCGAAGTGCACCTTGCTCCTGATCACGATCTTTCCTCTTCCTGTGGCGTATATTTCTCTCAGGCTGTTGGCATTGACGATGATTCCACCCGTTGGAAAGTCGGGACCTTTGATGTGTTTCATTAGCTCATCCACACTGCACTGTGGATTCTTTATGAAGTACTGTATGGCGTTCACGGTCTCGACGAGATTGTGAGGTGGGATGTTCGTCGCCATACCAACCGCGATGCCGGAAGATCCGTTCAGAAGTAAATTTGGAATCTTCGAAGGGAGGACCGTCGGTTCCTTCAGGGTTCCATCGAAGTTGTCCTGCATATCAACGGTTTCTTTGTCCAGATCTTCGAGCATTTCTTCTGCCAGTCTTGACAGCTTCGCTTCCGTATACCTCATGGCGGCCGGAGGATCTCTGTCCACGGAACCGAAGTTACCCTGACCGATGATCAGAGGATAGCGCATCGTGAAGGGCTGTGCCAGCCTCACCAACGCATCGTAAACGGCCATGTCACCATGCGGATGGTATTTACCGAGCACTTCACCGACTATCCTGGCACACTTCTTTGATTGGGCGTTGTGCGTCAAGCCGAGCTCGTGCATCACGTACAGGATGCGTCTCTGCACGGGCTTCAAACCGTCACGCACGTCTGGAATGGCGCGTCCTATGATGACGCTCATTGAATAGTTCATGTACTGCTGTACCAGTTCGTCCTCTATGTTCTTGGTGAGAATTTCAGACATTCCTATTACCTCCTACGAGATCCTTGAACCGGGAGTCGCTCCGCCATCTACCGTGACGAGCTTCACCTGCTCACCGTCGTGTGCCGCAAGGAGCATACCCTGAGACTCCACACCCATGAGTTTTGCAGGTTTCAAGTTCGCGACGACCACGATGCACTTGCCGACGAGTTGTTCAGGTTCATAGTACTTCGCGATTCCCGCCACTATCTGTCTGGTTCCAAGTTCTCCAAGGTCTATGAGCAACTTCAACAGTTTCTCGGAACCCTTTATCCTTTCCGCCGAAAGGACCTTGGCCACCCTCAGATCTAACTTCTTGAATTCGTTTATGTCTACAAGCTGTACACCTTGAGGAACTGTTTCTTGCGTGATTTTCTGTTCGGTCTTCAGTTCAACCTTTTGGAAGAGCGGCTCGGCGTGTACGATCCTCTGTCCAGCGTTCAGGGTGCGCCACGTTCTTAAGTGTTCTGCCCTCGGCTCTGTCTCTCCCAGACGTCGGAGCACTTCCTGGGAGGAGTTGGGCATGATCGGGTGGAACATGATCGCCACCTTTTTGAGCGTTTCACTCACGTTGTACAGCACGGTGGCCAGCTTTCGCGTTTCACCCTGTTTTGCCAGCAGCCATGGCTTACGTTCGTCGAAATACTTGTTCGCAGAAGCGAGTATCTGCATGACCGTTTCGACGGCATCCGTGAGCTGGTAGCTGTCCATCTGGATCAGGTACTGCTCCACCTTCTGGAGCACCTGCTGAACGAACTGTTCGTCTATATCTTCGAACGGGCCAGGTTCCGGCATCTGTGATTCGAAGTGTTTTTCGATCATGGCGAGAGTCCTGTGCAGAAGGTTACCGTAGTCGTTGGCCAGGTCGGAGTTGAGTCTGTTCACCAAGCCTTTTTCGGAGAAATCACCATCTTTCCCGAACACGATCTCTCTGACCAAGTAAAATCTGAGCACATCGTTACCGTATTTGTCCACGAAGTATTTGGGATCTATAGCGTTGCCGAGGGATTTTGAAATCTTCTGACCATCAACCGTGAGCCAGCCGTGCGCGAAAATCGTCTTTGGCAGAGGAAGACCGACGGACATCAACATCGCGGGCCATATGATCGAGTGGAATCTGTTTATCTCCTTACCTATCAGGTGCAAATCGGCCGGCCAGAACTCGTTGAACTTCTCTGGATCCGTCGGATAGCCGATCGCGGAAACATAGTTTATGAGTGCATCTACCCACACGTAGATGACGTGCTGCGGATCATCTGGCATCGGTACTCCCCAGCTGAACGTGGTTCTGGTTATACTCAGATCCTTCAGCCCAGATTCCAGTATCTTGAGCATTTCGTTCCTTCTGAAATCGGGTTGAACGAACTCCGGATGCTTCCTGTAGTGTTCCAGGAGTGCGTCGCGGTACTTTGAGAGTCTGAAGAAGTAATTATCTTCCCTGATGAACTTGACCTCTCTGCCGCAGCTCGGACATGTACGGTTTGGTCCGAGTTCGTCTTCGCTCCAGTAACTTTCACAGGGTACACAGTACCAGCCTTCGTAGGTACCTTTGTACACATCGTTGTTCTCGAGCATCTTCTTGACGAAATACTGGACCACTTCCATGTGTTTAGGATCCGTCGTCCTTATGAAACCATCGTTGGTTATCTGCAGTTTTTTCCAGAGCTGTGCGAATTTCTCGGCGAGCTCGTCACAGAATTGCTGTGGATCTTTCCCCGCCGCACGGGCAGCCTGGTAAACCTTCTGGCCGTGCTCATCGGTACCGGTGAGAAAGAAAACTTTGTAACCCATCATTCGTTTGTAACGCGCGATTATGTCAGCTATTATCGTCGTGTAGGCACTGCCCACGTGTGGTTCGGAATTGACGTAATATATCGGCGTCGTGATGTAGAACTTCAATCCGTTCACCTCCAATCGTTTTCCATTAGATTGTACACCGAGAAGTTGAAAACTGAATAATCATAAGTATACTTCTTCTTGAGTGAGGACTCTGCTGCCCCATTTGTTCACGAACCAGGACTTATCCTCCGTGTGCACCGGTATTATGAAATCTGGTTCCAGTGTTTTGATGAGCCATTCCAGATCGTGTGCTGAAAGGTGCCCGGAAGCGTGGAACTCTTTCGTAAAAACGACCTCATCGTTGTCGAACCTTAGACCGAAGGGTTGGATGTTGAACCTGCTCAGCCAGTTCCTGAATCTTTTGTAATCCATCTGCTGCTCTTCCGTGTAAGCTTCACTCGTGGAGTGAATGTACATCGAACCGCTCAGAACACTTTCGTCTATGTCAAGTATTTGCGGCATATCGAAGTACCCGGCCGCGATGATGAACCTTTCTGGTCTTTGATTTATCTCTCCCGGTGAGACGAGCAAGCCGGCCGTTTTTCCAAACAGTATGGCGTCCTTTTCGAGTTTTGAGAACTCCACCTTGGCGACATGATAGATGCGTATGTGACTCAGTTCTTGCTCTGTCAGTTGCCAGGTCGGATCGATTCGTCCCATATTTTCTAAGAGTGCGTAGTCTTTGGGAGTTAAAACGAGGAATCTGTCACACACCTGTGCGATCTTGAGAAAAGTCATCAATCTTTCGAGATGCTTGGTGGGAAAATCTGCGATGATGAGCCGGTTGGTTTTCGAAATGAGTTCCCTCGCGTTTTCGAAAACGGTCCGTTCGTTGCTGACAGATTCTTCAACCCTGCCGAGTCTCGTGCCTTCAACGATCAGGATCAGGATCTTTTTGAGCGAATCTCTGTGACGTTTGACCTCCTGTACGAACCTTTCCGTTCTCTTTGAAAGATCCAACCGCTTCTCACCGAGTTCGAAGCGCCAGAAATCTTCTTCATCTTTCGTCGGACTCATCCTCAGGTCTCCCGTGTAAACCACCAGCGCGTCGTCAACCTCCACACACAGCGCCGCCGCACCGAGTACCGAGTGGTATACGGGTAAGACCTTCACAAAGCCCGGCCAGCACTGTTCAAACGATACAGTTTCGAAATCTCCATCTGTCGATTCCAAAGTATCGCCCGCACAGATCCTTCTCTTCTTCTTTTCCTTCTTTCTGTCGTTGACGAGCACGTCGGAGCGGACGTGCTCCTCGTTGGCGGGGACCCTCGTCTTGATGGCCAGCTGTTCCCAGACTGAAGGTTTCAGCTGGTCCATGACGCTCAAGAGTGCGAAGGTCTCGTTCGTCATGATCAGAGGAATCTGTTCGCTCAGAAGGCCGATCAGGCCACAGTGATCCGTATGGGCGTGACTCAAAAAGACGAATCGGACATTCACATCGTTCTCGAACTGCGGTGGCATGAGGTCCGATCTGTAGATGTTCAGCTTTGGTATCAATTCGAGCTTGAGAAGATCGTGCAGGATCCTGCCTGTCCTGGGTTTCAAGTACTCTTCAAAATAGAGGCTCCACTTCTTGAAATTGACCCCAAAGTCGAGCAGAAAACCCTCTCCGCTCGATGAACCGACCAATATCTTGTTTCCCCCGATGCAGTCGTGTCCGTCGATCAACTTTATATGCATGTGTAGACCTCCATGACGAGATTCTAACATTCAGAACCATTTCGGGGGTTCTGTGGTTTAATAAAATGAAAGAAAAAACTGTGCAAGGTAGTTGAACCGACGTGAGGTGGATGGTGAAGCAGGTAGACCAGGACGAGTTAAGAAAACTCGTTGCGGAATTGGGTGTCAGTGATCTCGTAGCCAGGCTACTGATAAACCGTGGAATCAAAGATCCAGAGAAGGCGATCAGGTTCCTCAATCCGTCCAAACAGGATCTTCACGATCCGTTCCTTCTGAAGGACATGGATCGTGCGGTCGACATACTTTTGCGCGCCAGGGATGAGGACGAGCTGGTTCTCGTCTACGGCGATTACGACGTGGACGGGATCACCGGAGTCGCAGTGCTCAAGGAATTCCTCCAGAACCATGGCTGGAGGGTGATGCATTACATCCCGCGGCGCATCGATGAAGGTTACGGCCTTCAGCCAGCGGCACTGGAGAGTTTCAGGGGCGAGGGAGCAAAGGTTCTGCTCACCGTCGATTGCGGTGTCACGGCCGTTGAAGCAGTCCAGCTTGCGAAGAGGATGGGTTACGACGTCGTGATCACGGATCACCACGAAGCTTCGGACGTCCTGCCACCTGCAGATGCCGTGCTCAACCCGAAGAGAAAGGACGACGAATATCCTTTCAAGGACCTCGCGGGCGTCGGGGTGGCGTTCAAGCTGATAAGCGCCGTTGCGGAGCGTTTGTCTCTGAACGAAGAAGACGTCTTCCAGTACCTGGACCTAGTGGCGCTCGGTACCATAGCGGATGTGGTCAAATTGGTCGATGAGAATCGGTTCATAGCGAAGGAAGGCCTCGAAAGAATGAAGGGAACCGATCGCCCAGGCCTCGCCATGTTGCTCTCAAGGTTGCAGATACCTGAACCTGATTCCAGGGACATTGGTTTTCGTGTCGCTCCAAAAATAAACGCCGCCGGTAGGCTCGATGCGGCTCACGACGCCTTCGATCTGCTGACAACCCGTGATTATACGCTCGCATCAAAACTGATCAATCTTTTGTTCGAATACAACGCGACCAGGCAGGAAATCGAATCGCAGATTTTCGAGAACGCTCTGGAACAGATCGAGCGTGGGGGGCTCGAGAAGTATCCGATCATCGTGGTGCGTGGAAGGGACTGGCACGTTGGGGTCATTGGCATAGTTGCCGCGCGCCTGTGTCATCGATACAACAAACCCGTGATAGTCATATCGGAAGGGTTGGAGGGTGCCCGAGCCTCTGCACGAAGCGTTGCGGGTGTCAATCTGATAGATTTGCTACAACCATTCCTGCACTATTTCGAGGAGTTCGGTGGTCATCCCCTCGCGGTCGGTTTCAGTTTGGCAGCCGAATCGGTGGATCGTTTCGTGGAAGCATTGAAGAGTTATGAAGTTCCGCGGGAAGATCAAACTGCAGGCCTCGAGGTGGACGCAGTTCTGAGACTGGAAGATATAGACAGTGATTTCATCGCTGAACTTCAGAAGCTTGAACCTTTTGGGCATGGAAATCCAGAGCCATTGTTTCTGTGTGAAGGGGTCAAGATAGAAGCGGCAAAACTCTTCGGTCAGAACCAATCGAACGTCAGACTGACGATAAGTTCGAACGGGAAGAGGTTCGAAGCCACTGGCTTTGGCCTGGGGCACCTTTTCGACGCAGGTCTGTATGAGCCTGTCACTATGGACGTTGTTTTCACAATCAGGGGAAAGATACCAACACTCTATGTCATGGACGCCGACATCAACGAAAAAAGATTGTCATCAGGACACATCAGTTTGCGGGAACCGGAACTCAGACACAGGTTGAACCAGTTGGAACAGGTCCTGCCCGAGACGTTAACCGCCAACCTGTTCGTGTTCGATTTGAGAATGAGGAACACCTTTTTCTACTGGCTCCTCACAGCCACCAAGCGCAGGTACGCCGTGGTCTCGCTGAACAATATTCTTTCCACTCAGCTTCACAGAACGTTGCACAGATACTTGGAGCATTCGCTGGATTATCTCAACTCTCTGAACCAGGAAGGCAGAAACAACCACGCGTTCGTCACGCTCAGCTACTTCCTCGCGAACCTGGACAGTTTGCTGAAGGAATATGACTTCTTCGTCATAAACGAACTCGCTGTGTTCGGCGAATTCAAAAGCGAACCTGAGGTTCTGGCTCTGTTCGATGTAGTCAGTCGAATGCCCAACCGATTCCTCGCAGTCAGCGTTAAGAGACCAGACTGGTTGTACGATCTTGCGATGGCTCTGAATCTTTCCGTGGCTTACGAGAGGATCTGCAGACCCGCGTATGGCCTGCTCGATTCTCTGGTTCGACCTGAAGACGTACACGACGAGGTCGACTGCTTTCTGTTTTCGAACGATAAAAATCTCATCGAGTTCTACAGAAAGCGACTCAGCACGAATCAGAACTTGCTCGTTTATTCTCACGCCATGAAAACCGGTCAGAGACTTTCAGTTCTGACCACGCTGAGGCGGAAAAAGCCAGCACTTTTACTGTGCTCCACAAACACCGATGGTGTTCCCGGCTTGCTGGGAGAGGAAGCTCAAATCGTCGTCTCGGACAGTCCGCTGACGCTGTTCGAATTGCTCGATGCAGTTTCTTTTGAGGGTGTGTTTCAGATTCTGAGTTTGAACTTCACGCAGGAAGATGTTTTCAAAAGGAAGGCGGAGATAGAAGAGTTGTTCCCCAGCATCGAGGTCATAAGCGATATCCTGCACGAAGTTGGCCATTTGGTGCAGGTCAAGGAGTTTTTAGACTACGTGGTGCGAAAGGGTTACGCGAGGAACGTTGCCTACGCGAAGATAATACTTCGCGTGCTCGAAGAGCTCGGTGCGAGACAGCAGGATGGAAAACTGGATCTGTCTGGTGTGGATACGAACAAAAGTTCGTTGAGAATCAGCGAAGGTAAGCTCGAAAAACGTTACTTTGAGAGACTCGTAGAACCTTTCCTTCTGCAAAGGGCCAAGGGCATCTACAGGGCCCTCTCGAACCCGAGGCTGGTGATATGAGCATCGTGGCCATAGACTACGGGGAGAAAAGGTGTGGCGTCGCCGTAGGAGAAAACATCCCCTCGAAGATCTTTACCGTAGAAAGATCGAGAATCTTTGATCTTTTGCTCAAATTGGAAGTTTCAACAGTCTTGGTCGGCATTGCTTTTTCGATGAGTGGTAGATACTCCCGTCAGACCTTCGAATGCGTTGCCTTCGCCGAGAAGATAAGGAAGAAACTTCACAAAGAAGTTTTCATGGTGGATGAGCGATTGTCGAGCAAAATGTTTCAGGGCAAGAAAAACGTGGATGGTCTGAGCGCCGCTGAGATATTTGAAAGGTTCATTGCGCAGGGTGGGGGCATATACCAGATCTTGGAGCCACAGCCAGTGCCAGATTCGATCGTTGAAGAAGTGAAAAAGCATCCTGGTAAATTGCTCGTTGCACACCTTTCGGACGTACGACTTTGCAGGGCTGACTGCGTCGTGCTCCAGGAAGAACCCTACTACGCTTACCTGTTCCACAAGAGAGGTTGTCACGTGGAGAAAGACGAACGGTTCTTGGAAGAATTTGCACCTTTTGATATCATTGTGACGAGGAGAGGTTTTGATCACGAAAAGTTTCTGAGGCCTGGAGGCAGAGTGGTGTGCCTGTAGCTCAAATGGATAGAGCGCTGGACTCCGGATCCAGAGGTTGCGGGTTCGACTCCCGCCAGGCACGCCAGAGGTTCTTCACGACACGGGAGGTGTGACCTTTGCCCAAAGGTGACTTAGGCATAGATCTGGGTACCGCCAGCTTCATAGTTTATCAGCGAGGAAAAGGCATAGTCATATTCGAACCGTCGGTGGTTGCCATATCCGAGAAGACGGGCGAGATCGTGGCCATTGGAGAAGAAGCCAAGAAGATGCTCGGCAAGACGCCGGAATCGTACAGGGCGGTCAAACCCATGAAAGACGGTGTGATCGCGGATTACAAAGTGATAGAAGCGGTGATAAAGGAATTCATAAACAGGACCGTGAAGAAGTCTCTCTTCTTCAAACCCGAGCTCGTCATAGGTATTCCCACGAAAGCCACCAGTGTCGAACGTAGAGCGGTGTTCGAAGCGGCCCTCAACGCTGGTGCGAGACAGGTACACGTCGTGACGGAGCCCATCGCTGCGGCGATAGGTGCCGGTATCGATGTGACGAAATCGGAGGGAAGCATGATCATCGACATCGGCGGTGGAACGACAGACATCGCCGTCATAAGTCTTGGTGGTGTCGTCGTTGGAGATTCCATAAAACTTGCAGGCAACGCGATGGACGAAGCTATCGTCAGATACGCACGGAGGAAGCACGGCTTGGTGATAGGCGAGACCACCGCGGAACAGGTCAAGATAAAAATAGGAAAAGTACACCCGAGCTTAGAAACGTATGAAATGGAGATAAGAGGAAGAGACGCCGTGACGGGCCTGCCCAGGACAGACGTGATCACGAGCGATGATGTCCTGGAGACGCTGAAACCTTTGGTGGAGATGCTCATCGGAAGGGTCAAGATGGTGCTCGAGAAGACGCCACCGGAACTCGCGGCAGACATCATCGAGCGTGGCATCGTTCTAACAGGTGGAGGGGCGCTCTTGAGGGGTTTGGATCTGGTGATGAGTGAAGAGCTCGGAGTGAAAGTCATCATTGCGGAAGATCCGATCACGTGTGTCGCCAGAGGCACCGGCGTTCTGCTGGAGGATACGAACCTCCTGAGGACCGTCGCGGTATCTTACACGAGGTGATCGAATGGTAAGAGGCATTTACACCGCCGCGATGGGCATGTTGATCGATTGGTTCAAACTCGATTCCACAGCGAACAACCTGGCAAACGTCGATACGATCGGTTACAAGAAAGACATTCCCACCTTCAGCGCTCACCAAGAACGCCAGGTCTATTCGTCTCTGAACAGGAGAACACCCATAGGCAGTTTACCTTACAGTTCCGTTGTGGACAGAGTCTATGTCGATCCAACGGAGGGCACGCTTCAGTACACGGGAAACTTTCTCGACCTTGCGATCGAGGGAAGTGGGTATTTCGCCGTTCAGAGAGACGATGAGGTCTACTACACGCGTGCGGGTAATTTCAAGCTCGACGCCGAAGGTTTTGTTGTCAGCGCGGATGGTTTCAGATTGCTCGATGAAAACGGTGAGCCAGTTCGCTTCGAAGAAGGTTATTCTGTGGACGAACGGGGCTTTGTGAGAGACAGTCTCGGCAACGTGGTGAGCAGGATAGGTGTGTACAGCTTCGCATCCGAACGTGATCTGAGAAAGGTTGGCTATACGCTGTTCACACCGACCGATGAGAGCGGGCCCGCAGTCGCCGCAGAGAACTTTAGGATTCTCACAGGATACGTCGAATTATCAAACGTGAATGCACTGACGGAAATGGTCAGGATGGTGGAGCTGCAAAGGCACTTCGAGATCGCGCAGAAGGTCGTGCTCGCAGAAGATGAAATGTTCTCGAAGTTGTTCTCGCAAGTTGCATCGCTCAAATGATGGAGGTGCTGAACGATGATGGTTTCACTGTACTCTGCGGCAACGGGGATGTGGGCTCAGCAGTACAAGCTTGACACGGTTTCGAACAACCTTGCGAACGTCGACACGACAAGCTACAAGAAGATCCGTGCGGAATTTCAGGACCTGGTTTACCAGTACTACAAGAACGCTGGTACACCGACCGCCCAGAATTCGATGATCCCAACGGGCATCTACGTTGGTCACGGCGTGAGGCTGAGCGCGACGAACAGGATATTCACGATCGGCAATCTCGAGCAGACTGGTAACGCCCTCGATTTAGCCATAGCCGGGGATGGATTCTTCCAGATACAACTTCAGGACGGCAGGATCGCTTACACACGTGACGGGAGCTTCAAGATAGACAGCGAGGGAAGGATCGTCACGGCCAACGGACTTCCGTTGGTTCCAAACATCGTGATCCCGGCCGATGCCGTATCGATAAACGTCTCACCCGACGGAATAGTTTCTGCGGAGATGCAGGACGGAACCGTTCAGAACCTCGGCACGATAACGTTGGTACGCTTCGTCAATCCGGCTGGTTTGAAAGCGATAGGAGACAACCTGTACGTTCAAACGGTATCCTCCGGTGATCCGATCGAAGGAACTCCGAACCAGGATGGTTTCGGTGCGATCCAGCAAGGTTTTCTTGAAAAATCCAACGTTGACGTCGTGAAAGAGATGGTCGACATGATCATCGCACAGCGTGCCTACGAGCTCAACGCGAAGACGATCCAGACCGCCGACGATATGCTCAGAACCGTTTCCACGCTGAAACGGTGACGATTCATGATCGCAATAACAACGCCAGGCTCAGGGCCTGGCGTTTTGTTTGTGTCCCCTTAGTACAGCTCGGCGAGCACCACATCACAGAGGTATCTTCAGGCCGTCTCGTGAACGCGCTTTCTGAGCCTTCCCTTGGTAAAGAAAAATGTTCTTGGTAAAATCGTCATGGTCGAAAAACTGAACGGAGGTGGTCACATGTACGATGCGGTGGTCATCGGAGCAGGGCCCGCTGGATATGTGGCGGCGATAAAACTCGCACAGCACGGAAAGCGCGTGGCTGTGGTCGAGAAATCTTTCGTCGGAGGCACCTGCACCAACTGGGGTTGTATCCCAACGAAGGCCATTCTGAGTTCGGCGCACCTTTACAGAAACGTTGTCGAAAAAGCCTCTGAACTCGGAATCATCGTGCAGAACGTCTCCTTCGATTTTTCAAAAATCAAAAATCACATGAATAAAGTTGTGGTGGCTTCAAGGAAGGGAATAGAATACCTCTTCAAAAAGAATGGTATCGAGCTCGTCGTCGGTGAGGCAATTGTGGAATCACCCAATTCCGTGAAAGTTCAGGACAAAAAGTTGGAAGCGAAGTATCTCGTGATAGCTACAGGTTCCGTCCCGACCCTCTTTCCGCCTTTCAACGAAGTACCAGGTATCTGGACGAGTGACGATGTATTCAAGATGGAACGTCTTCCGGAGAGCGTTCTCATAATCGGCGGTGGGGTGATCGGAGTCGAGCTCGCCACGTTCTTCTCGAGTTTGAACGTCAAGGTAACCGTTGTTGAGCTTCTCGAGCACATCCTTCCCAACGAAGACGCAGACGCCGCGCAGGTCGTGGCCAAATCTTTGAAGAAAAAAGGTGTCGAGATTTACGAATCTTCAAAGGTTGTGTCGGTTCAGCCGGCGGAGAAAGGTTACAGATCCATCGTTGAGACCAAGGAAGGTCAGCTCGAAAAGGTGACTGAGAGGGTGATCGTTGCGGTCGGGAGAAGGCCAAAGATCGGCGATGATGTGAAAGCCCTGGGGCTTTCCATAGAGAGAGGTATCAAGACGGACGAAACCATGCTCACGAACGTGCCAAACGTTTATGCGATCGGTGATGTGCGTGGACAGATCATGCTCGCCCACGTGGCCATGTACGAGGGTGTCACGGCCGCGGAGAACATCTGTGGAAGGACG